>CALFSF010000103.1 GCA_937917025.1 uncultured Paraburkholderia sp. | reverse complement strand
CGCGTTCGGCTTCGAGCGCGAAGTCGATCATCATGATCGCGTTCTTCTTCACGATACCGATCAGCAGCACGATGCCGATGATGCCGATGATGTCCAGATCGTGACCGGTGATGAGAAGCGCGAGCAACGCGCCGAGACCGGCCGACGGCAGCGTCGAGAGAATCGTGATCGGGTGGATGAAGCTCTCGTACAGCACGCCGAGCACGATATACATCGTCACGATCGCGGCCAGAATCAGGAACAGCTCGTTCGACAGCGACGCCTGGAACGCGAGCGCCGCGCCCTGGAAGCGCGTCTGGAACGACGCGGGCAGCGCGATCTCTTTTTCTGCCTGGTCGATCGCCTTCACAGCCGCGCCCAGCGACGCGCCCGGCGCGAGGTTGAACGACACGGTGGTGGCCGGGAACTGGCCCAGATGCGTGACGAGGAGCGGCGCGGGCCGCTCGTGGAAACTCGCGATCGAGTTGAGCGGCACCTGGCCGCCCGTCGAGGTGGAGGAGGGCAGGTAGATCGAATTGAGCGAATCGATGTAATGCTGCATCGTCGGCTGCGCTTCGAGAATCACGCGGTACTGGTTCGACTGCGTGAAGATCGTGGAAATGATGCGCTGGCCGAACGCGTCGTAAAGCGCGTTGTCGACGGTGGCCGGCGTGATGCCGTAACGCGCGGCCGTCGCGCGATCGATTTCGACGTACACCGACTGCCCGTTTTCCTGCAGGTCGGTGGCGACGTCCGCGAGTTCGGGCGACTGCTTGAGCCGGTCGACAAGCTTCGGCACCCACGTCGCGAACTCGGTGATGTTCGGATCGGTCAGCAGGAACTGGTACTGCGTCGGGCTCACCGTCGAATCGATGGTCAGATCCTGCACCGGCTGCATGTAGAGCGACGCGCCCGGAATATGCGCGACGTCCTGCTGCAACTGGCGGATCACCTGGCTCGCGGTATTGCTGCGGTCGTCGCGCGGTTTCAGGTTGATCAGCATCCGGCCGCTGTTGAGCGTGATGTTGCTGCCGTCCACGCCGATGAACGACGTGAGGCTTTCCACGTCCGGATTCTTCAGGATCTGCGCGGCGAGTTGCTGCTGGCGCTCCGCCATCGACTGATACGACACCGACTGCGGCGCCTGCGTGATCGCCTGGATCACGCCCGTATCCTGCACCGGGAAGAAGCCATTCGGAATCACCACGTAGAGGAGCGCCGTGAAGACGAGCGTGAGCAACGCGACGAAAAGCGTGGAGCGCTGGCGATCCAGCACCCACGTCAGCGCGACCGCGTACCGGCCGATCACGTAATCGATGAACCGGTGCGCCTTCGCCTCGAAGCGATGGCTCTCCTTGGGCGGCGTGTGGCGCAGGAGCTTCGCGCACATCATCGGCACGAGCGTGAGCGACACCACCGCGGAAATCACGATCGTCACCGCCAGCGTGATCGCGAACTCATGGAACAGGCGGCCGACCACGTCGCCCATGAAGAGGAGCGGAATCAGCACCGCGATGAGCGACACCGTCAGCGAGATGATCGTGAAGCCGATCTGTTTCGAGCCCTTCAGCGCCGCTTCGAGCGGCGGGTCGCCTTCTTCGACGTAGCGCGCGATGTTCTCGATCATCACGATCGCGTCGTCCACGACGAAGCCGGTCGCGATGGTGAGCGCCATCAGCGAGAGGTTGTCGAGCGAGAAGCCGCACAGGTACATCACGGCGAGCGTGCCGATCAGCGAGAGCGGCACCGACAGGCTCGGGATGATCGTCGCGTAGATGTTCGCGAGGAACAGGTACATCACGAGCACGACCAGCACGACCGACATCAGCAGCTCGAACTCCACGTCGCGCACGGACGCGCGGATCGTGGTGGTGCGGTCGGTGACGACCTCGACGTCGAGCGCCGCGGGCAGCGACTGCTGCAGCTGCGGCAGCAGCTTCTTGATGTTGTCGACCACCTGGATCACGTTCGCGCCCGGCTGGCGCTGCACGTTCAGGATGATCGCCGGCGTGTTGTCGACCCACGCGCCGAGCTTCGTGTTCTCCGCGCCCTGCACGATGGTCGCGACGTCCGTCAGCATGACCGGCCGGCCGTTCTTGTACGCGACGACCGCGCTCTTGTACGCGTCGGCGTCCGTCAGCTGGTCGTTGGCGTTGATCGTGTACGCGCGCGTCGGGCCGTCGAAATTGCCCTTCGGCGTGTTCACGTTCAGGTTCGAAATCGTGGTGCGCAGGTCGTCAAGATTCAGGCCGTACGACGCGAGCGCGCGCGGATTCGCCTGAATCCGCACCGCCGGCCGCTGGCCGCCCGAGAGGCTCACGAGACCGACACCCGCCACCTGCGAGATCTTCTGCGCGAGACGCGTGTCGGCGAGATCCTGGACCTGCGTCAGCGGCAAGGTTTTCGACGTGATGGCGAGCGTGATGATCGGCGCGTCGGCCGGATTCACCTTCGCGTAGATCGGCGGCGCGGGCAGGTCGGACGGCAGCAGATTGCCCGCCGCGTTGATCGCGGCCTGGACTTCCTGCTCGGCGATGTCGAGCGGCAGGTCGAGGCTGAACTGCAACGTGATGATCGACGAGCCGGCCGAGCTTTGCGACGACATCTGGTTTAGCGACGGCATCTGCCCGAACTGCCGTTCGAGCGGCGCGGTGACCGACGACGTCATCACGTCCGGGCTCGCGCCCGGGTAGAAGGTTTGCACCTGGATTGTCGGGTAGTCGACTTCCGGCAGCGCCGACAGCGGCAAAAAGCGCAGCGCGACGAGCCCGACCAGCATGATCGCCGCCATCAGCAGGGCGGTGCCGACCGGGCGCAGGATAAAAGCGCGGGATGGATTCATTCGGTATCAGCCGTGCCTTATTCCGCCGACGCCTGCGACGCATGCCGGTGACGGCGCGCGCCCGATGCAGCAGCGGCGCCCGACGCGTGGGCCGCACCCGATGCAGCGGCCGCGCCCGACGCAGCCGGGATCGTGATCTTCGCGCCTTCGCGCAGGCGGTCCGAACCGTCGATCACGACGCGCTCGCCGACCTGCAGGCCGGACTTGATGCTGGTGCGTTCGCCGTCGACCGGCCCGACCTTCACCTGCCGCACGGTGACCGTGCTGTCCGGCTTGACCACGTACACGAACTGTCCCATCGAACCATTGAGCACCGCCGACGTCGGCACGATGACGGCGTCCTTGATCGCGTTGACGAGCAGACGCGTATTGACGAACTGGTTCGGGAACAGCAGGTTGTTCGGGTTCTGGAACATCGCGCGCAGCTTGACCGTGCCGGTGGTGGTGTCGATCTGGTTGTCGACGGTTTCGAGGTAGCCGGCTTCGAGCGACGTCGTGTTGCTGCGGTCATAGGCCGTGACCGACATCTTCGTGCCCGTGCGCATCTGCTTCGTGATGGCCGGCAGATTGTCTTCGGACGTCGTGAAGAGAACGCTGATCGGCTGAAGTTGCGTGATGACGACGATGCCGTTCGTATCGCCCGAGGTCACGTAGTTGCCCGGATCGACCTGACGCAGGCCGACCCGGCCCGAGACCGGCGCCGTGATGCGCGCATAGACGAGATCGAGCTTGAAGGTATCGACGTTCGCCTGGTCCGATTTGACCATGCCTTCGTACTGTTTGACGAGCGACGCCTGCGTGTCCACCTGCTGGCTCGCGATCGAATCCTGCGCGAGGAGCGTCTGGTAGCGCTTCAGGTCGAGGCGGGCGGTCTGCAGCAGCGCCTGGTCCTTCGCGAGCGTGCCCTCGGCGTTCGCCAGCGAGATCTGGTAGGGGCGCGGATCGATCTGCGCGAGCATGTCGCCCTTTTTGACCATCTGGCCTTCCTGGAACGCGACGGTCTGCAGGATGCCGCTCAGCTGGGTGCGAACCGTGACGTTCGCCAGCGGCGTGACCGTGCCGAGCGCGGTGAGCACCACGGGCATTTCGCCCTGCGTCGCCGTGGCGACGTGTACCGGTTGCGGCACATTCGCGGCATTGCCGCCGCGGCCGCCGCGGCCGCCACGGCCGGCGTGTGCGCCGCTCGCGCCGCTGGCACCGGCGCCGGCCGTGGCGCCGCTCGTGCCGCCCCACGGATGCCAGCGTATCAGCACGATGCCCGCGATCACCACGACCGCGACGATCGCGGCGATCACGCGGCCACGGTGCCGCTTCGGCGTGGGCGGCGTGCCGTTGCCGGGTCCACCGGGACCGCCGGGTGTGCCAGCGGCACCCGACGGTCGGTGAGCGGAATCAAAAGGGCGCGGTGTTTCCGGATGTTTTTGTTGTTCGTCCATCGGTTCGGTCAGGTGGCTGGCGTGGAATCTGGAATAGGGATGGGCGCGCGGCGCGTTGCCCGGCGCAGGCACGACATCGTCGTTAGCAGGCTGCCGGCAGGCGATCCGCGTGCAGTGCCGGGCAAGCGCCGTGCCGGCTCGCACACACCGGCTGATACGTCGATGTCCGTGCCTGCGCGATGCTACGCGAGACGCGGGGAAAAGAGGTTACACATGTAATGTCCGGCGACCGTGAAAGCGCGGCGCCAGGCAGCGCGCGACGCGGCCGCCATGGCCGGCTCGGGGACGGGCGGCGGCGCGGGGCGCCGCGTCCGAAAGCATGATGCTACGTCCCGTGCCTTGTTACAGTCCAGCGATCTATCTTTCGTTTGATTACCCTGGTTACAGAAATGCAAGGTCCGAGCCCGGGGTTCGACGCGGGACGCGTGGTCAGTTGTCGAGCCTGCGGCCGGGCGTGCCGCCCACTTCGTGGACGATTTTCTCGATGCATTCGAGCAGGGCGGGCACCGCGCGCTCCATCAGCCATTCGCGCGGGCACTGGTGCGCGGGGCCCCCGCAGTTGACCGCGTAGCGCTCGCCGGAGGGCCCGACGAAGCCGGCCGCGATCGCGTTCAGTCCTTCGTGCCATTCGCCCACCGCGATCGCGTAGCCCCGCAAGGCGGTTTCCCGCAGCGCGGTGTGCAGCCGGTTGCCCAGCTGGCCCCAGTCGTCGCCGGTCACGGTCTGCATGCCGATCAGCAGTCTTTCGCGTTCCGGTTCGCTGAGCGCCGCCAGATACGCCCGGCCGACGGCCGTGCGGCACATGTCCATCCGCGAACCGACCTCGAGGCGCGACACGAGCACCGCCGAGCGCGGCCGGATCGCGTCGATCACGACCATGTCGAGCCGGTCGCGCACGGCGAGATGCACCGAAAGCGCGGTGCGCTCGGCGAGTTCGATCAGGAAGGGCCGCGAGCGGGCGCGAATATCGAAATTACGCAGAAAACCGTTGCTCAGTTCGAGCACCGACGAGGTCAGCACGAAGCGCTCGCTGTCGGGCAGACGGAACAGGTAGCCGGTGCCGACGAGCGTGGCGGTGATGCGCGAGACGGTCGGTTTCGGAATGCCGGTGAGTTCGGCGAGCTCGCGGTTGCTGAGCGGCGCGTCGGCGGCGGCGATCCGCCGCAGGACTGTCAGACCGCGCGCCAGTGCTGTCACTTCGTCGCCGGAACCTTCTTTTTCCTGAAGGGGATCAGCGCTGCCGATAGACGTTTGTCGCTTGTTCATCGTTTTTATGGAACTTTATTTCAGTTTAATCGCTTTTCCCAGCCGTCCATCCGGACCGCGAAAATCGCCGGCAAACCCTTTCAGGCGGGGTGTTCAGTCGTTTTCCTATGAAGATTCATTGTATCGGAAGGTTTTTCGTGGCCGCGCATGCCGTGAATACTTTTTGCTTGACTTGGTCAGCATAAACATAAAAAATGGAATCTCATTTCGAAAGACGAATACTCGTCTTTGTTTTGAATCTTTTTGTCGCGTGACTGAACCGCGCCCGGTGCGCGTTCAGGCTGGAGCTTAAGGGTTCAGGCAGAGCCAGAGGGCGCGTTCGGATTTCGGATCCCGTCTCTCAGGTTCTAGCACGGCCCTCGGAATGGCTAGAACTTTTCAAGGCGTCACGGTTACGTGGCGCCTTTTTTTTGGTGCGCCACGGCAGAGCCAGGCCCGCACAAGGTCCGCCCGTTTCCGGTCTCGCGTCCCCGTCCGCCGCTGCGCTGCCAGGAGGCCGCCGTGCCGTTGACTGATAAACTGGACGGCAATTCAGCCGCCGCGCCGGCAGCGTGGGCGCCGGGCGGGCATCGTTTCGGGAGCAGCTCACCATCATGCCGATCAATTATCTCCGGACGTTCACGTCGCCCGCGCGCACCGACAACTCGAACCGGCGGCTCGGATGCGCGCTTGCGTTCGTCGCCGGCGCTGCGAATGCCGGCGGTTTTCTGGCCGTCGGTCAGTACACGTCTCATATGTCGGGGATCGTTTCCTCGCTGGCGGATAACCTGATTCTCGGGCAGGTGGCCTTCGTGCTTTCCGCGGCGGGGTCCGTTGCCGCTTTTCTGGCGGGCGCCGCGACGTCCGCGGTGCTGATCAACTGGGGCCGCCAGCATCGCGCGACGAGCATCTACGCGACGCCGCTGCTGCTCGAGGCCGTCCTGCTGCTCTGTTTTGGCTTGCTGGGTGCAAATCTCGAAGCCCATCGTGTCTTTTACATTCCCACGACCGTCGCGCTGCTGTGTTTTGTGATGGGCCTTCAGAACGCGATGATAACGAAGATATCGAAGGCTGAAATCCGGACCACGCACATGACCGGTCTCGTGACCGATATCGGCATCGAGCTGGGCAAGAGCCTCTACTGGAATCGCGGCACACCGCTCGGCGCGCCGCACTATGTGCGTGCCGACCGTCGCAAGCTCGCGCTGTTTGCTTCCCTCTTAGGCATGTTTCTGGCCGGCGGCATTGCCGGCGCATTCGGGTTCAAGCAGTTCGGCTTCGTCGCGACGGTGCCGCTCGCCACCGTGCTCCTGATGTTCGCCGGGGTGCCCGTGGGCGACGATCTTGCATCGTTGCGCCGTCGCGGGCGTTCCTAGCCGGTGTCCGGGTCGTTGTCGCATACGTGAAGGTAAGGCCGTCAACGCCGCGACAATGCGAACGCATCCGCGAAAAAAAAGCACGGCATCAAGCCGTGCCTGCGACAGAAAAAGGACAGACAGGGTATGGAGGAGCGTCGCCCTTCGTTCGCAAAAATGGCTGACCCAGGAGGAGGCCAGCCGTTCGATAACCAGCGCGTTGAAGGTTACAGTGCATCGCGACGAGGATACAGGCCGTCCGGTCGAAAACACTGCTCGTGAAAAGCGAACAATGGCTGGCTATGCCGCGTGACGTGGCACTGCGCTGCGGCGGCGGATTGCATGTTGCAACAGCGTATCCGGTGGCACGCATCACCGGGGCCGTCGAGTACGCGACGTGACGCGCGTCAAACAAGATGCTCCTCGATCCGCGGTCACACGGCCTGCCTGCAAAGAACGAGGAGCGGGACCTTACACTACGGGTTCCCCCTTCCGATCCGGATGACCGTTCAATGTCTCATTGTTCATCAACACTGAATCACCCCCTCTTCCGTTATGCGTTCGCGGCGTGTTTCGCCGCGTTGTCGATGCAGGCGGCGCGCGCGGCGAGTTTCGACTGCGGGCAGGCGAAGCAGCCCGACGAACGCGCGATCTGCGCGTCGCGGCAGTTGAGCGAGATGGATGTGGAGATGGCGGTGCGTTACGACACGTTGACGGGCCTCGTCGCCATGGGCACGCGCGGCGACATGCAGGACGAGCAGCGCGCATGGCTGCACGAGCGCGCCGCCTGCCGTGGCGAGCGGCGCTGTCTGCGGGCTTCGTACACGAAGCGTATCGACGCGCTGAAACGCGAGTACGAACAGCTGAAAAGCCGCGGACCGTTCTAGCGCGAACGTTCCAGCCCGCAGCCGGCGCGTGCGGCTAGTCGGGCCAGGCAGGCGTGGGGTCGATGCCCGCGCCTATCGCGCGAGGAACGCGACGGTGCCAAGACCGAGCAGCGTCATGACAAGCGAGCTGCCGACGTGAATCGCGATTTCGGCAGCGGCCCAGCCTGGCCGGCCCTGCTGCAGATGGCTGACGACTTCGGCGGAAAACGTCGAGAACGTCGACAGTCCGCCCATCAGGCCGGTGATCACGAAGAGGCGCCATTCGAGCGCGATGCCCGGGTATCGCGCGAATGCCGCGATCGCCACGCCGATCACATACCCCGCGATGATGTTCGACGCCAGTGTGCCGAGCGGCAGCACGGGCAGCAGGGCATTGAGCCGCAGACCGAGAACCCAGCGAAGCAGGGAGCCGAGTGCGCCGCCGAGGCCGACGGCAAGAATGGACAGATACATTATTGTTAGGGATCCAGGCAGGTCGATAAACCGGGTCGTGTGCGGGCGGACGTGACACTGCCAGCCGGTTTCCCGGACGAGGGCAGGCATCATCAGCCACAAGGGCGGTTTAGGGACAACGGAGAATGCCATCTCCGGTGCGCAGTCTATCATCCGGGCGCCCCGCCAGTGGGCCGCGGCGGCCTTCGCGTGCCGCACCGCGGCCACGCGAACGGCGTAAACTGGAACGAGGCGAGGGCCGCCGCCGAGGCAATCTGCGCGTCGACGGCAGGCCCCGCCGGAACCTTGCCGCTCGCCGGAGACCGCTCATGAAGGGCTATCAACTCACGTTCTACACCGAGCAGAACCGGCGGCACGGCCGGCAATCCGTGATCGACTGGCTGCTGGCGAAGGCGAAGCAGACCGGCATTCAGGGCGCGACCGTCATCGCGGCGGCCGAGGGCGTCAGCCACGCGGGCGTACATCATGCCGCGCGTTTTTTCGAGCTGACCGACCAGCCGATGCAGGTCGTTTTCGCGGTTACGGAAATCGAGGCGGAACTCATGCTCGACGCAATCCGTCGCGAAAACGTGCATGTGTTCTACACAAGCTGCCCGATCGAGTTCGGCCTGCTCGGTGGCGACCCGCCGGCGCCGCGCCGGATAAAACTGTCCTCGCTGTTTCATCGCGTGCACCGTCCGGCGCATTGAAGCTGACTCGCAGGATCCGCCCGATCCGGCAGCCCGCTCGCGCTCAGCCGGCGGTTTCGCGTTCCGGCGTCGACGTGATCCGGTGGATGGACAGATCGGCGCCGTTGAACTCTTCTTCCTGATCGAGGCGCAGCCCGACGGTCAGGCGAATCGCGCCGTAGACGAGCGTGCCGCCGAGCGACGCCACCACGATGCCGCCCAGCGTGCCGACAATCTGCGCGCCGAACGACACGCCGCCGAGTCCGCCGAGCGCGTGCAGCCCGAAAATCCCCGCGGCGATGCCGCCCCATGCGCCGCACAGGCCGTGCAGCGGCCACACGCCGAGCACGTCGTCGATCTTCCAGCGGTTCTGCACGCACGTGAACATATAGACGAAGAGCGCGCCCGCGATGCCGCCCGTCACGAGCGCACCGAGCGGGTGCATCACGTCGGACCCCGCGCACACCGCGACGAGCCCGGCGAGCGGGCCGTTATACGTGAAGCCCGGATCGTTACGGCCGGCAAGCCAGGCCGTCAGCGTGCCGCCGGCCATCGCCATCAGCGAATTGACAGCGACAAGGCCGCTGATCTTGTCGATGGTCTGCGCGCTCATCACGTTAAAGCCGACCCAGCCGACCGCCAGCACCCATGCGCCGAGCGCGAGAAACGGAATATTCGACGGCGGATGCGCGGCGATGCGGCCGTCGCGGTGATAGCGTCCGTGGCGCGCGCCGAGCAGTAGCACCGCGGGCAGCGCGACCCAGCCGCCGAATGCATGCACCACCACCGAGCCCGCGAAATCGTGGAACGGCGCGCCGAACGTCGCGGCGATCCAGTGCTGGATGCCGAACCGCCCGTTCCACACGATGCCCTCGAAAAACGGGTAGATGAACCCGACCAGCACGAACGTCGCGAAGAGCTGCGGGTTGAACTTCGAGCGTTCGGCGATTCCGCCGGAGACGATCGCCGGAATGGCGGCCGCGAACGTCAGCAGGAAGAAGAAGCGCACGAGCGCATAGCCATTGTGGGCCGCGAGAATATCGGCCGGATCGAAGAACTGCACCCCGTACGCGATCGTATAGCCGATGAAGAAATACGCGATCGTCGACACCGAAAAGTCGACGAGGATTTTCACGAGCGCGTTGACCTGATTCTTTTTTCGTACCGTGCCGAGTTCGAGAAACGCAAAGCCCGCATGCATCGCGAGCACCATGGCGGCGCCGATCAGCAGGAACAGTGTGTCGGTACCGGTTTTCAAGCTTTCCATCCGTAAGTCCCGATTTGCGCAAAAAACGGGCACGGAACGCAAGAAGTGGGCCAAAGAGGGGCCCGGTATTGACGATCGCGGTGCATGCAAGCACCAGCATGGTTTTCCGGTTCTCGCCGATGATTTTCTCCCCGCTTCGTCCGATGAAACTGCCGCACCATTTATGTGCTTCATTCTCGAAACCGGGCGTTGAACGTTCCATATCGGGGCGATATTTTCGATTTCGTTTACGCATTTATTCGATTGTCTGACGGTCGGGCGACGATGCCCCGGTTTTGGGAACGGACTTCAATGACCCGGCGCCCCGCGGCGCGCATGCCGTGCCTTTGTCATCCCGGGCAAACGCGACATAATGGCCGTCGCAACGCAGCGTCCGCTACGTTCCCGGCCTTTTCTTTCGCGCGCATGAGACTGACTACCAAAGGCTTGCTGCTGATCGCGATTCCCGCGCTGTTCGAACTCGCGTTGCTGGCGGGCGTCGTCGAGGCGGAGGCCAGTGCGACCGATGCCGAACGCTGGGCGCTGCACAGTCAGGTCGTGCTGCGCCAGACCACCGCGATCCTCGAACCCGTGCAGTTCGAATCGGTGCGCCTGCGCGGTTCGGCCGTCGGCGGTGACGCCGGCGCGGCCACGCCGATCGCGATGTGGATGGACATCGACCGCCGGATCGACCAGCTCGTCGAGCTGGTCGCCGACAACCCGTCGCAGGTGGAACGCGCGGTGCGGATCCGTCAGGCGATCCAGTCGTACCGGCAATGGTCCGACCGGATTCAGGATCTGCTGCGCTCCGGGCGCCGCGCCGACGTGCTCGAGCGTTTTCGCGACCCGGGCGCCGAAGCCGTGCTCGATCAGGTACGCACGCAGGTGGCCGCGTTCCAGCAGGAAGAGCGGCGGCTCGACGTCGCGCGCACCGAAGACGCGGCGGCCGCGCGCGCGCGTCAGCAGAGGCTGATCGTCGCGGCGGTGACCGGCTCGATCCTGTTCGTGGCGATCGCGTTCGTGCTGCTCGCGCGCGGCCTGCGCGGCCGGCTTGCCGCGTTGACCGGCAATGCGCGGCGTCTTGCGCAGAACCAGCCGCTCGCGCCGCTCATCCCCGGCACCGACGAAATCGCGCGGCTCGACGCCGCGTTGCATGACACCAGCCGGCGGCTTCTCGAAGCGGACCGCATGCAGGCGCGCTTTCAGTCGGATCTCGCGCGCCGCGCCGGCGAGCTTGCCCGCATCAACGAAACGCTGCGTCAGCAGACGCAGGAAAACGAGATGTTCATCCACAGCGTGTCGCACGACCTGCGCTCGCCGCTCGTCAACCTGCAGGGGTTTTCGAAGGAACTGATCCACGCGTGCGACGACCTGCGCGCGGCGGTGCGTGCGTCGTCGCTGACCGACGCGCAGCGCGCGCACATCGAGCGTCTCGTCGACGAAGACATCAGCGAGGCGCTGCGTTATCTGCAGACGGCCGTGCTGCGCGCATCGCACATCATCGACGCGCTGCTGCGGCTCTCGCGCGTGGGGCGCGTCGAGTACCGGCATCAGCATGTCGACGTGGGCGATATCGTGCAGCGCGTGATCGATGCGATGCAGGTGTCGATCCGCTCGCGCGGCGCGCAGATCGTGGTGCACGAACTGCCGACGGTCTGGGGCGACGCGACCGCGCTCGAACAGGTGTTCGGCAACCTGATCGGCAACGCGGTGAATTATCTGGACCCGGCGCGGCCGGGCCGCATCGAGATCGGCACGACGGCCGGGCCGCTGGGCGTGCATTCGCTACGGATTTTCTACGTGAAGGACAACGGGCTGGGCATTGCGGAAGTCGCGCTGCCGCGGCTTTTCGGCGCGTTCCAGCGCCTGCACGGCAACGTCGCGCCCGGCGAGGGAATCGGCCTCGCACTGGTGCGGCGGATGGTGGAGCGGCACGGCGGCCGCGTCTGGGCGGAATCGGCGGAAGGGGTCGGCACGACGTTTTATCTGTCGTTGCCGCAGGCGGAGCAGGCGACGCGCGATACGCCGGAGAGCGTCGTCAGCGAGGCGAAAACCTGACGTGCGGAGGTACGGCGCGGTTTCGGTGCTTAACGCCCGGGCGTCGCGAAGAGCTGGCGGGGTTTCAGCAGACGGGCGCCGCGCACGGACCAGTAACAGGCGGCGACGGCGAGCATCAGCGCGCACGCGAGGACGACGTGCGGCGCGGGACGCTGCCCGGCGATGTCGTCGGGCGAAAACACGCCGCGCTGAAGGAGCAGCAGCGCGGACCACAGCGCGATGGCGGCCTGCGCGAGCAGACGGGTTCCAGTGAGACGTCGCATGCGGTTTTCGAGCGACCACGCGGTGGGCGCGCGCATGCAGAAAAATGCGATCGTCATCAGCGCGACCGCGAGGATCACGATCCAGTCTGTCAGATTCATCGAAAGGCTCCCGGAAGTCGACCGGCGACTATAGGGAAGCGCGTTTCACGGACAAATCAGACTGGTCTCAAATGAGCGGTCGGGGAGGTCCGAAAAGCCTGAAAGTGACGCGGGCCGCGCGATCCGCAGCCCGGTTCGAGGCGTTGTTACAGCTCGATGCGCGTGCCGAGCAGCACGAGGAACTGGCGGATCCATTCGGGGTGTGCGGGCCACGCCGGCGCGGTCACGAACGGCGCATCGGTGACGGCCGCGTCGATCGGGATGTCGGCGTAGTCGGCGCCGGCCATCCTGACTTCGGCGGCGCAGGCCGGGTACGCGGAGATCCGCTTGCCGCGGATCACGTCGGCGGCGGCCAGCAGTTGCGCCGCGTGGCAGACCGCCGCAACCGGCTTTTTCGCTTCGGCGAACTGGCGCACGATGTCGATGACCTTCTGGTTCATCCGCAGATACTCGGGCGCGCGGCCGCCGGCGATCGCGAGCGCGTCGTAGCGGGTTGCATCGACGTCGTCGAAGGTGGCGTTGAGCGTGAACTGATGGCCCGGCTTTTCGGTGTAGGTCTGATCGCCTTCGAAGTCGTGAATCGCGGTCTTGATCCGGTCGCCGGCTTTCTTGCCGGGACACACCGCATCGACCGTATGGCCGACTGCCTGCAGTGCCTGGAACGGCACCATCGTTTCGTAATCCTCGGCGAAATCTCCGGTCAGAAACAGGATCTGCTTCGCTGCCATCGCATGCCTCCAGTGTGGTGGGTGGAATACATCGAACGTTGCCACAGTCTACCTCACCGAGCATGCCGGATTCACGACCTGATGGCGTCGAAACCAGGCGGAATGCACGCCGGATGGGCGCATGAAGGCCGCGCGAAGCCCGGCGAGGCACGCGCGTGATGGACGCGCGAGGGGCACGCGGGGGGCACGCGGGGGGCACGACAGGCAGCGGCGTATGATGAACGTCGTTTCCGCCTCTCGAAGCCGCTCAACCCGGTTCACTCCCGTAATGATTTCTCTCCATTCCCACCCTCTGGTTCGCCGTACGGCCACGGCGCTGGCCCTGCTCGGCGTGCTGGCCGCCTGCCAGAAGAACGACGCGTCCGCGGGGCAGGTCGCCGGCAAGCTCGATGACGTCACGCAGGTCGCAGGTCAGAAATTCGATCAGGCCGCGAGTTACGTGGGCCAGCAGGTCGACGCGGCGCGCGCCACGGCCGAGCAGAATTTCAGCTCCGCCGCCTCGGCGCCTTCGATCAGGATCGATCCCGCCGATCTCGCGTCGACGGCGCAGGCGAACCTGCAGAACGCCGCCAGCGCGACCGGCACGGCGCTCGACCGCGCGGCCACGATGACCGACGAGGGCGTGCAGAGCGCCGGACACAAGCTTCAGCAATGGTCGAGCCAGAGCACGGCCGCCTCGTCGTCCGCTTCGACGTCGACGTCGACCTCGACGGATTCGACCGACGCCCAGAAGCAGATGGACAAGTGAGCGGCGATTTGACGCCGGCATTAAATGTAATTACCATGGTTACATATCGTCGCCGGAAACAGTCGCTGTGAATACCAGTAGCCGGTTCGCCTTTGCTGTCCATGTGCTGGCACTGCTGTCACTACAGGAAGGCGTGCCGCTGTCGTCGGACATGATTGCGGGCAGCGTGAACACCAATCCGGTACTGGTGCGCCGGCTGCTTTCGATGCTGTCCGAAGCCGGGCTCACCACGTCGCAGATGGGCGCGGGCGGCGGCGCGCTGCTCGCGCGCGCGCCGCGGGACATCACGCTGCTGGAGATCTATCGCGCGGTCGACGATGCGCAGCTCTTCGCGCTGCATCGCGAGGAACCGAACCCGGCCTGCATGGTCGGGCGCAACATTCAGGTGGTGCTGCGCGGCATCATCGACGACGCGCAGCGGGCCATGGAAACGTCGCTTGCGGCACGCACGCTCGCGGATGCGACGGCGGACGTCGAGCGGGCAGAGCGGCAGCGCGGGCGCAAGAAACGCGCGCGCGGCTGAAGGATTCGAAAGCAGGGGTTTTCAGCGCAAGACGCAGCGGCGTCGGGTGCAGGATTCACACGGGGGCTAGGCCGAATGGCAC
>CALFSF010000102.1 GCA_937917025.1 uncultured Paraburkholderia sp. | reverse complement strand
CGGACGCCACGGCACGCATGCGCATACGTCACACCCAGCCTTCGATCTTCAGCCCGCTCGCCTGCTCCGCTTCTTCGCGCGTGACCTTGCGTACGGTCTGCCCGAAGGTCCATACGTGTCCTTCCGGATCGCGCGCGGCATACACGCGGTCGCCGTAAAACTGGTCCTCGGGTTCGCGCACGATCACCGCGCCGGCTGAACGCGCACGTTCGCAATGCGCGTCGAGGCCGGATTCGAGATGCACATGCAGGCATTGCGTGTTCTTGCCGCCAACCGATGCCGGGCTTGACAGGTAATCGGCCCATTCGCTGCCGATCATCAGGTAGCTGTCGCCAAAGCGCATTTCCGAATGACCGAGACGCCCTTCGCTATCTGTTATGACCATCTTGCGCTCAAAGCCAAACGCTTTCTCCAGCCAGTCGAGCGCGGCGAAAGGATCCTTGTAGAACAGCGCGGTGCCCAGTGAAGGGCGGCGAAACGGCTCATCCATGACAGCCTCCGTTGTTTAACTCGCGGTTTCGCGGTTTATACCCCACAGGCTAGTTAAACAACCGGATGAATGCAACGCGCAATGCAGCTGTGTTGCGAACTACGCCTCCCTGTCTGGCCGCGAGCGGGGTTAACCGAATGTGAACGCGTACGCGTCGACGCCGGGGTCGAGAAACTCGATGGTGAACGTCCGGTCCTGGATATCACCCGGCTGGCGCACGAGTTGATAGAGACGCTGGCCGTCGATCGTGCCGCTGCCATCCGCGGCGACGTCCGAACCGTGCGCGGCGCCTGGCGGCGCTCCGTCGATGGTTACGCGAAACCGCACGGGTTTGGCACCGGGTTGCGTTCCGAGCACGAGGTGCAAATCCCGCGCGTGAAAGCGGTACACGATCTTTCCGTGAGCGCTACCGAGCGTCGCGCACTCGGCGCCGATGTTCCAGTCGCCGGCGAGGCCCCAGTTATTGAGCGAAACGTGTGAAGGCGTGGAGTAAATGCGCGACCTGCCTTCGATTACGCCTTCGGGCGAAACGAAGCCTTCGGCCTGACTGTAGCCGATGTAGGTCTCACCCGAGCCCACGTCCTTCGTATCGGACGCCATCTGCGTACCGCTTCCTTCGATCTTTTCCGGCCCGGTTGCTGGCTTCGTCTGACCGGCTTCGGACAACAGTTGCTGGATCGCCTGCTCTGATTTCCCGTATCCACCCTCACCGAACTGGTGATGCCGGATGCGCCCCTGAGCGTCGACTATATAGAGCGCCGGCCAGTACTGATTGCCCAACGCACGCCAGATTGCAAACTTGTTGTCGACTGCCACCGGATAATCCACACCCAGAACGTGCGTCGCACGCCTGACGTTGCCGATATCTCGTTCGAACGCGAACTCCGGCGCATGCACGCCGATCACCACGAGACCCTTGTCGCGATACCTCTTCGACCAGGCCTTCACATAAGGCAACGTGCGCAGGCAGTTGATGCAGGAATAGGTCCACACCTCGACGACAACAACCTTGCCGCGCAACTGGTCGGCGCTCAGTGGCGGCGAATTGATCCATTCGACGGCACCCGAAAACGCCGGCAAGCGGCCTTCGACAGGCAGCGGCGCATCGTTCGTCGACGCGGACACACGCCGGATGAAACCCGTGCGCCGCGCCCTGAACGCATGCGCCGCGCCCCGCAGTTTCCGCGCACCGTTGTCAGCGTTCTTCGCCGAAGCCGTGCCGCCCGACAATCGTTCGACGAGTTTCGCTTCGAACCCACCCACGGGAGACTGCGAAACACCGGCGAGTACAGTCGTGTCGAGACCCGTCGCAATGCCCGCCACACCGCACAGAATCGTCGCGCCGATTGCACGACGGATCCACTGGCCCACGCCGAGCGTGCGCTTCATTGCGGCCAGCATCCGGCCGCCAGTGAAGAGTGCAACCGCGAGCGACGCGGCCGCGCCCGCCGCATAGCTCAACAGCAGCCACGTTGTACCGGCGTTTGCGCCATGCAACGCTGCGCCCGTCAGCACGAGACCCAGAATCGGACCGGCGCATGGCGCCCAGAGCAATCCTGTCGCAACGCCGAGCAACAACGACCAGACGATGCCCGCATTGCCGCCCCGTCCGTGCGCAAGAAGCGTCAACCGGTTTCCTGCGCGCACAAGTGGGCGCATCAACCGGTCGGCAAGCGCGGGAAACAACAGTGTCGAACCGAACACGCCAAACAACGCGAGCGCAATCCAGCGGCCAGACTCGTTGACCTGGGTCGCCCAACCGCCGCCTGTCGCCGCAAGGCTTGCAACAGCGGCGAACGTCAGTGCCATCCCTGCAAGAAGCGGCAATCCGCTGCGTACGAACGACTGATCGGACCGCGAAAACACGAGCGGAAGCACGGGCAGGATACAAGGGCTCAAGATGGTGAGGGCGCCACCCACGAAAGCCAGGGTAGTCAATAACATGTGATGTTCTCCTTTGCTGACGGTCTGCCTTGACGTTGCCGGGCACGGGCCGGCCATCGTGTGCATACCGGATTGGACCGGGCCCAGGTATCGGGCTTGTGTCGCGCAGAGGGGAGAAATGCAATGTTATGTATCGTCTGCAACGGCGGATATATTGCGATACAAACGTCGTCGCTTTTCCGGCTACAAAGCGGGCTCCAGTCGTCAGGAAGCGTCCTGTGCCATCTGAAAAACTGAAGCGATCGTGCCACGCATCCTGAACGCCGACGCACGACCGCGCGCGATAACGTCGGCAAGCCCACATTCAGGAAGCGCATTTCGGCCGACGATATGGAATAAGCGTATCCATCACGCCGTTCCGCCGTATTATTGTTTTATAGGGGTTCGCGCACCCGCGAACCGCGTTCTTCCAGATTCGCGAGCGTCGTCATGAGTGATGTACGTCACCAGTTAAGCCCACGCGATCGCGTCGAGTTGCTCTGCTGGCTCACCTGCGGAAATCTCGGCGCGTGGTATCTCAACGAGGCATGGCCTGAACCGTCGTTCCAGGTCCAGGCGGCGCACAAGTGGCTCGACCGGCACATGCGCACCGCCGACTGGCTCAGCATCGCCAGATTGTCGGCGCTGGCGGTCGATATTGCCCGCCAGCACGCCTCTTTTGTCGACACCGACTGGGCCCGCGACGCCGTCGAGGAAATCCTCAATACCGACGACCTCGATTTCCAGTGCCGACTGGTCCGCAATGTGCTTGCCGACTGCCAGCGCGCGCTCGCGGACAAACGGATCGCCGATTGATCCGTACTCGTCGAAACGACATGAGGCTGCGCGAGCGCGCGGTCGATCACATCGGCGGCGCGACGCCGCCCTTCTCGACGACCACACGCTGAGCCACGAACGCCCCCTGTGCGGCAGACGTCGCCACGACGAAGACTTTCTTGCCCGGCATCAGATCCGCACGCGCCGCTGACGTGAGCGTGACAACGGGTACGTTGGGCGGCACAGTCACGACATTCGTGCCGCCTTTGTACGACAGCTTCAGATCGCGGCCGCTCGTGCCTTCGACCACCGTATCGACGTTTGCATTCGTCATCGAACTGTTCGGGCTCAGATCCCACGCGTAGTGCCCTTCGCCGGCGCCACGCGCCGACTCGGGGAACACGAGAACCTCGGTGGCCGTCAGCTTTCCATCCGTTCCAGTCGTGGCGGCAGTGCCCACGTACGCGCCTGGTTTGATGTCGGAAAGCTGCATCGCTTTCACGGCGGATACGCCTGTGTCCGGTTTGACTTCAATCGAGACCACATCGCCGCTGCGACGATGAACTTTCATCACGTCGCCATTGAGCGAGACGATTTCACCGCGAATCCGTGAGGGTTTGGCGGCCGGGGCCTGTGCAAATGCAGCGCCAGCAAAAGATAGTGTCACGAGCGTGACGCCGAGTTTGATGCGGATGGACATGGATGTCTCCGGAAAACACGAAGGCGCGCGCCCGCCGGGACGGCAAGTTGCCTGCCGATGTCGGGCAGCACGGCCGGCGCTGCCCATCCATCCCGGCGTGTCTGCGCGCGAGAACGGTACCGGAAGGATTCGACCCGGTACCTCTCGCAGGCAAACGTCGCGACACCGCGAATTATTCCGTCGCGTCCACAATAACGTCGTGCTCGCAGGAATCCGGCTCACGCCGCCCATGCGTACGATTTCGAAAGGCGGCTTCACGCGGCAGTGCCGCCGCCTTTACACCGGCGCGACGCCCACATAGTTTTCCGCCATCGCGGTCGCCGCGGCGCGCGACGTGGTGACGTGTTCGAGTTCCGCCACCTGCAGGCGCTGCTCGAACGGCGAAGCATCATCGAGACGATGCATCATGCGCGTCATCCAGTACGAGAAATGTTCCGCGCGCCAGATACGCTTCAACGCGGTCTCGCTGTAGCTCGCAAGCAGGTCGCTGCGATCTTCCCGGTAGTACGCGCGCAACGCGTTCGTCAGCACCCGCACGTCGGCGACGGCTAGGTTCATGCCCTTCGCGCCAGTCGGCGGCACGATGTGCGCGGCGTCGCCGGCAAGAAAAAGGCGGCCGTGCTGCATCGTTGTCGATACGAAGCTGCGCATGCCCACGATGTTCTTCTGGAAGATCCTGCCGTCCACCACTTTTTTGCCGTCTTCCGAATCGACCCGCGCGTGCAGTTCGGCCCAGATGCGGTCATCCGACCAGTTGTCGACCGAGTCCTTCGGATCGCACTGAAAGTACATCCGCTGCACGTTGGGCGAGCGCGTGCTCACGAGCGCGAAGCCGCGATCGTGGCGCGCATAGATCAACTCATCCGAAGAAGGCTTGCCTTCGCACAGAATGCCGAACCAGCCAAACGGATACACGCGCTCGTAGTCCTTGCGCGAGGCCTGCGGAATCGCCGCACGCGATACACCCTGCGACCCATCGCAGCCGATCACGAAATCGCAGTGCAGTTCGCAGGCTTCTCCCTCGTGGCGATAGCGGATCGACGGCGTCGCGGTATCGAGATCATGCAGCGACGTACCGGACACATTGAAGCGTAGCTCGCCACCCGCCGCGACGCGCGCCGCGACGAGATCCTTGATGACTTCATGCTGCGCATAGACCGTGATCGAATGCCCGGTCAGCCCGGTGAGATCGATGCGGCGCCGTTTGCCTTCGAACGCGAGTTCGAAGCCATGATGCAGCGCGCCTTCAGCCTGCATGCGCGCCCCCACGCCCGATTCGATGAGCAGGTCCATCGTGCCCTGTTCGAGCACGCCCGCGCGGATCGTCGATTCGATCTGCTCGCGGCTGCGTGTTTCGAGCACAACCGACTCGATGCCGCGAAGATGAAGAAGATGGGAAAGAAGAAGGCCTGCCGGCCCGGCACCGATGATGCCAACCTGAGTGCGCATGTGTGTCTCCTGAATGCGGCATTGATTTGCATTCAGTGTGACGAACACGGCTCATATCGCGCAACGCGATATCATGGATAAGTACTATCTGATTTTGAGATAAACGTCGACGAATGCACACATACGTCGGGCATCGAGCACGCACACTGCCTCATGCTGCGCATGATCGAAGCGACGCGCCGCCGTGAACGCGATTGCGCGGGCGTCGTTAAAACGCCCGCGGCGTCACCCCGCTTACTGGCTTGCGCCCTGTGCGGCGCCCGCTTTCTTCTGTGCCTGCTGCAGTTTGTCCGGATAGTTCGGATCGTTCTGGGACGGGTTGTAGCCTGCATCTTCCAGCTTCTTCAGCTCGGCGTTTTTCTTCGCACGTGCCTGTTTTCTCGCCGCCTTGTTTGCGGCCTTCTTTTCAGCCTTGGTCGGCGCCGCCGTGGCCGCCGCAGCATCGCTCGCGCCTTGAGCCATCGTGGATGTGGCGAATCCGAAACTCAGTGCTGCCGATAGCAGCAGGAGCGTTACGTTTTTCGTGCAGGACATCGTCATGTTGGCCTCCGCGCCAGGAACGATCGTTAGATAAAAACGAAGCCGGAACCGCTGCCGCGAAAGCATGCCGGCTCGTGCCTTCCCGTTATCCGTCAGGAATGCAATTGCAATGTACACGTTAGCCTGCAAATGTGCGCCCGGGCTGCACCCACACTGCGTAGGGCCGTTTCCGCCGCTGCCGCCTCGCCGGCATCAAGCGATATCCACCACGATCTTGCCGCGTGCCGTGCCGCTCGTGATGGCTTCGTACGCGC
>CALFSF010000101.1 GCA_937917025.1 uncultured Paraburkholderia sp. | reverse complement strand
CGCCCGCGGTACGCGCCGTTGCGCAAATACCATTCCCGAGCGCGACGGCGAATCGTCTGGGCGGCTGAAATTCGTGACGTGACGTCGCTCGCCGCGGCATCTGAACGACGCTGCGTCGAACGACTTTATCTGGGAAAATGACGGAATCGCCCGTCGGGAAGGCATGCGAGACGGTCGGTACGTGCGCCATCGAACCGCCCCCAGAAACGTAGCTGCAAGATGCGTAACACAACGTAAAACCTGCTCTCGTGTCGAGCATTATTTGCACGCCCCGCGCGCCGCGTCCTGCATACTCGTAGCGGGTCAATCGCCTGGAACAAAGGTCTGCAAGGGCGCAGCGCGCTGTCCCCATTACGCAGGCTCAAAGTGGCACGGATTCTGCTTAATCCCACCGCACCGAAGCGATAGGGTCTGACCTGGCGTGTGATGCGCGGCTACCGGTTCACGCATCGGGCGCCAGGTTTTCGCGGCTGATTCGGCGAATTTCTCGAACCCGTCTACAGGACTAAAGGATCATAAAAATGGATGACTGTGCCAGTCGTATGTGCGGCCTCCTCTCGACCCTCGTTCCCCAAAGCTCCATCACGCGTCTCGCGGAACGCGAATTCTGTATCCGTCACGCCCGTCCGGCGAACCGTCCTCGTCCTGCCGGCTATCCGCGCGACCTCGTTGTCATCGTCGATGAAGAACTGGTTGCCCGCATCAAGCTCGCGCAGCAGGAAGAATTCGACCGGGATGTCGCGCCCGAACTGCTGCAGTCGTTGATGCAGGATATGGCCGGCTACAACCCGTGGTCGCACAACTTCAGCACGTTCCTCCTCGCGCTGAACAACCCGCCTTCGCTCGTCAGCCGGCCGGCGGCGTTTCATTGAACTGAACGCGTGACGTAAAAAGTAAAACGGGCTCCCACGCAGGCCCTCAAGAACAAAAGCCGCCGGCCTCGCGTAGAGGCCGGCGGCTTTTTTCGTTCATAGGATGATGCGGCGTTGACGACATTCGACAGGCCCGCTATGCGACCGGGCGCGCGCGGGTTCTGCTTAACTTGCGGTCGCGGCGACCTTTTCGGCGAGCTTCGTGTCGTAGCTCGAGTGAACGTGGACGCGCTTTTTGTCTGGATACGCGTACGCATACGCTTTGCGAAGCGCGAGCGATGCCTCGTGAAACCCGGACAGAATGAGCTTCTGTTTATTCGGGTAGTTCGCCACATCGCCGACGGCGAAGATGCCGGGGCGCGACGTTTCGTAATTCGACGTATCGACGGTCAGCTTTCCCGCCACGCCTTCGATGCCCCAGTTCGCGATCGGCCCGAGATCGGCGACGAGCCCGTACAGCGCGATAACGTGTTCGGCCGCGAGTTGCGCCGCGCCGCCGATCTGCTTCACCTCGATCGATTCGAGCGTGCCGCCCGGCGCGTTCAGCGCACCGATCGCGCCGACCATGAAGTCCATCTCGCCTGCCTCGACGGCCCGCTTCATCTGCTCGACGCTCGCCACGGCCGCGCTGAAGCCGTTGCGCCGGTGAACCAGTGTGACGCGCCGCGCGACGCCGCGCAGCGCCAGCGCCCAGTCGAGCGCCGAATCGCCGCCGCCCGCGACAGCCACCGTGCGACCGGCAAACTTCGCGATATCCGGCACGCTGTAATGCACGTGGCGGCCTTCGAGCGGCGTGGCGTCATCGAGCGCGATGCGCTGCGGCACGAACGCGCCGTTGCCGGCGGCGAGCATGATCGCGGCGACATCGAAGACACGTCCGCGATGCGTCGTGACGGTCCAGCGGCCGTCCTCGCGCTGCTCGACGGTTTCGACGCGTTCGTCGAGATGAACCGGCACGTCGAACGGGCGGATCTGCTCCATCAGACGCTCGACCAGCTCACGCGCCGTGCACGAAGGAATCGCCGGGATGTCGTAGATCGGCTTGTCGGGATACAGCTCGATGCACTGGCCGCCCACGCGCGGCAGCCCGTCGACGATATGGCAAGACAGGCCGACGACGCCCGCTTCGAACGCTGCAAAGAGGCCAACCGGCCCCGCGCCGACGATCAGCACGTCGGTACGCAGCGGGCCGCTCGCCGCGCCGTTCACTTCGACATTCATTCTGGACTCCCGTAGCCGGGCGCATGGATCGCGCGCCGATAGACCCAACATACAGAAGCGACCTGCC
>CALFSF010000100.1 GCA_937917025.1 uncultured Paraburkholderia sp. | reverse complement strand
GTCGCGACGCCGGGCAACTGGAAGCAGGGCGACGACGTGGTGATCGCGCCGTCGTTGAAGGACGAAGAGGTCCTCAAGCAGAAGTTCCCGAAGGGCTACAAGACGCTGCGTCCGTATCTGCGTATCACGCCGCAGCCGAACAAGTAGGGCAGAACGCGTCGGCGGTACTGAAGACTGACGCCCTCGCCAGCAAGACAAAACCCCGCTTCCGGGTCCGGAAAGCGGGGTTTTGTATTAAACAACCAGCCAGACGGCAGCAAGAATCAGAAGAACGCCTGAATCCCTGTTTGCGCGCGGCCCAGAATCAGCGCGTGAATATCGTGCGTGCCTTCGTACGTATTGACCACTTCGAGGTTCACGAGGTGGCGCGCGATGCCGAATTCGTCCGAAATGCCGTTGCCGCCGAGCATGTCGCGCGCGAGACGCGCGACATCGAGCGCCTTGCCGCACGAGTTGCGTTTCATGATCGATGTGATTTCGACGGCGGCCGTGCCTTCGTCTTTCATCCGGCCGAGGCGCAGCACGCCTTGCAGGCCGAGCGTGATTTCGGTCTGCATGTCGGCGAGTTTCTTCTGGATCAGCTGGTTCGCGGCGAGCGGCCGGCCGAACTGCTTGCGGTCGAGCACGTACTGGCGCGCCGTATGCCAGCACGATTCGGCGGCGCCGAGCGCGCCCCACGCAATGCCGTAGCGTGCCGAATTCAGGCATGTGAACGGACCACGCAGCCCCTTCACGTTCGGCATGATGTTTTCCTCGGGGACAAACACTTCGTCCAGCACGATTTCGCCGGTGATCGACGCACGCAGGCCGACCTTGCTATGGATCGTGGGCGCCGACAAGCCCTTCCAGCCTTTCTCGAGAATGAAGCCGCGGATTTCGTCCTTGCCGTCTTCCTCGAGCTTCGCCCACACGACGAACACGTCGGCGATCGGCGAATTGGTGATCCACATCTTCGAGCCGGACAGCGAGAAACCGCCGTCGACCTTCTTTGCCCGCGTGACCATGCTGCCCGGGTCGGAGCCGTGGTTCGGCTCGGTCAGGCCGAAGCAGCCGATCCATTCGCCGGTGGCGAGCTTCGGCAGGTACTTCGATTTCTGCGCGTCGGAGCCGAACTCGAAGATCGGCACCATGACGAGCGACGACTGCACCGACATCATCGACCGGTAGCCCGAATCCACGCGCTCCACCTCGCGCGCGATCAGCCCGTAGCTGACGTAGTTCAGGCCGGGGCCGCCGTACTGCTCGGGAATCGTCGGGCCGAGCAGGCCGAGTTCGCCCATCTCGCGAAAGATCGCGACGTCGGTCTTTTCATGGCGGAACGCTTCGAGCACGCGCGGGGCGAGCTTGTCCTGCGAGTACGCCGCAGCGGCGTCGCGCACCATGCGCTCGTCTTCGCCCAGTTGCTGATCGAGGAGCAGCGGGTCTTCCCAATGAAAATGCGCGGCCTCAGCCATGATGTGTCTCTCCTGATTTCTGCTTGACTCAAGTTCCGCTATGCGAAACAATGTTTTGCAAATGAGACCTGAGTGTATCACCCGATGACACCTGCATCTACCCCCTCCGACCCGCTCGACGATCGCAAATTCGTCGTTGCACTCGCGCGCGGCCTTGAACTGCTGCGCGCGTTCCGGCCGGGCGAGTCGATGCTTGGAAACCGCGATTTCGTCGAGCGCACGGGCCTGCCGAAGGCGACGGTCAACCGGCTCGCCTACACGCTCACGGTGCTGGGCTATCTGCGTCTCGACGAGTCGCACGGAAAGTACGCGCTCGATGCGGGCGTGCTGTCGCTGGGGTTCGCGCTGTTGTCGGGCACCGACACGCTCGAGCTTGCGCGCCCGCACATGCGCACGTTCGCGCGCGAGGTGGGCGCGGCCGTGTCGCTTGGTTGCCGCGATGGGCTCGACATGATTTATCTCGACACGATCCGTAGTGAGACCGCGTTGACGCTAGGACTCGCGTCGGGTTCGCGGCTGTCGATGCTGACGAGTTCGATGGGCCGCGCGTATCTCGCCGTCCAGCCGCCCGACGTGCGGGCCACGCTGTTCGTGGAACTCGGGAAGGCGGCGGGCAAGGAGCGCGCCGCGTTGCTGGCGGACGCGCAGCGTGAAATCGACACCTTCATGCGGGAAGGTTGCTGTTATTCGTTTCGGGACTGGCACG
>CALFSF010000099.1 GCA_937917025.1 uncultured Paraburkholderia sp. | reverse complement strand
GCTCGCCGCTGGCCTCTATGTGTCGCATGGCCTGCTGCCGCCGCACCCGGCGCCGACGCTCGCCGTGACCGCGTATCACGCCAACACCGGCCTCACGCTGCTCTACGGCCTGATCATCGCGATTCCGGCGGCGGTAATCACCGGCCCGCTCTTCACCGCGTTCGCGCGGCGCAGCTTCGGACCGGCGCCCGATCTTTCGAAGGGTCCCGGCGGCACGCGCACCGATGTGGAGAACACCCGGGACGTGTCGCTCGCGCTATCCGTGCTGTGCCTGCTGATTCCGCCGGCGCTGATGCTCACGGGTACCCTCGGCATGGACTACAGCGCGAAGGGCACGGGCACGTATGTGTTCTTCCAGTCGCTCAATGATCCGATCCTGTCGCTGCTCGCCGCGGTGATCTTCGCGTTCTTCGCGCTCGGCATCAAAGGACGTTTTCCACTCCCGGACATGCAGAAGATGATCAGCAAGGGCATCGCGCCGCTCTCCGCGATCCTGCTGATTCTCGGTGCGGGCGGCGGCTTCAAGCAGATGCTGACCTCGATCCATCTGGACGCCATCATCGTCTCGCACACGGCGAGCTGGGCCGTGAGTCCGCTCGTGCTGGCATGGGTGATCGCCGCGCTGCTGCGCGTGTGCGTCGGCTCGGCGACGGTCGCCACCGTGGCGGCTTCGGGCATCGTCGCACCACTGCTGGCGTCGCATCCGGGCGTATCGCCGGAACTGATGGTGCTCGCCACCGCGTCGGGCGCCGTGATGCTGTCGCACGTCAACGATTCCGGCTTCTGGCTTTTCAAGGAGTATTTCCAGCTGACGGTCGCGCAGACCCTGCGGACATGGACGCTGATGCTGTGCGTGCAGTCGCTGGTGGGGCTCGCGGGCGTATTGCTCATCAACATGTTCATCGGTTAAGTTAAGCGACCCGTCACGCAGGCGGATCGTTTAACGAAGGTTTCCCATGTCGAGCCAGGCTAAACCCGATGCATCCGATGTCCCGCTGATTCCCGATCAGCGGCGCGAGGCCATGTTGCGCCAGTTGCGCCGGGACAAGGTGTTGTCGGTGCACCAGTTGATGGAATCGTTCAGCTGCTCGCACATGACGATTCGGCGCGACATCGCCGTACTCGAGGAAGCCGGATACGTCTACACGGTGCCGGGCGGCGTGCGCATCGCGAGTCATCTGAACAGCGAACCGAGCCATCAGTCGAAGGCAATCGTCGAGCAGCCGCAGAAGCAGGCCATCGCGCGCCGCGCCACGGAAGGTCTGCGCCCGGGCATGTCGATCTATCTCGATGCCGGCACGACGATGTTGTCGTTCGTGCCGCATATCGTCGAGTTGTCGGACATGACGGTCGTGACCAACGACTTCCAGATCGTGCGCGAACTCGCGAGTGCCACGCACGTCAACGTCATTCACATCGGCGGACAGCTCGATCACAGGAACCTGTCGAGCGTTGGCACGCTGGCGGCGGCCACGTTGCGTCAGGTCGTGCTCGACGTGGCATTCATCTCGGCGAGTTCATGGGATCTGCGCCGGGGCGTGACCACGCCTTCCGCGCCGAAAGTGGAAGTCAAGCTCGCGGCGATGGATGCCGCATCGCGTAACGTGCTTACGGTCGCGAGTTCGAAATACGGTACCGTGGGACTCTACAAGGTG
>CALFSF010000098.1 GCA_937917025.1 uncultured Paraburkholderia sp. | reverse complement strand
GGGCGTATTCACGCAGAACCGCTTCTGCGCCGCCCCGGTGACGGTATGCCGAGAGCATCTGGAGCGCGCGAGTGCGGCAGGCGTGCCCATTCGCGCGCTCGTCGTGAATACGGGCAATGCGAATGCCGGCACCGGCGAACCCGGCCTCGCCCATGCGCGCGAGACCTGCGTCGAACTCGCGCGCCTCGCCGGCATTGCGCCCGGGCAGGTGTTGCCGTTCTCGACGGGCGTGATTCTCGAACCGCTGCCGGTCGACCGTCTGAAGGCCGGTTTGCCTGCCGCGCTGGCAAACCGGAAGGCCGCGCACTGGTACGACGCCGCGCAGGCGATCATGACGACCGACACGCTCGCGAAAGCCACCTCCCGGCAGGTGACGATCGACGGCCACACGGTCACGCTGACCGGCATCAGCAAGGGCGCGGGCATGATCAAGCCGAACATGGCGACGATGCTCGGCTTTCTCGCGTTCGACGCCAACGTCGCGCAACCGGTGCTCGACGCGCTCGTGAAGCACGTGGCGGACCGCTCGTTCAACTGCATCACGATCGACGGCGATACGTCGACGAACGATTCGTTCATCCTCATCGCATCGGGCAAGTCGAGCCTGCCGGCGATCACGTCGACGGATTCCGTCGCCTATGCGGCGCTGCGCGATGCCGTGACCGAAGTCGCGCAGACGCTCGCGCAACTGATCGTGCGCGATGGCGAGGGCGCGACGAAGTTCATGACGGTGAACGTCGAAGGCGGCAAGGACACCGCCGAATGCCGCCAGATCGCGTACGCGATCGGCCATTCGCCGCTCGTGAAGACGGCGTTCTACGCGTCGGACCCGAACCTCGGCCGGATTCTGGCAGCGATCGGCTATGCGGGCGTGAACGACCTCGACGTCGACCGGATCGATCTTTATCTCGACGACGTGCTCGTCGCGAAAGCCGGTGGACGCAACCCGGACTATCGCGAGGAAGACGGCCAGCGCGTGATGAAGAAAAGCGAGATCGCGATCCGCGTGGTGCTCGGTCGCGGCGACGCGCGGGCCACGATCTGGACCTGCGATCTCTCACACGAGTACGTCAGCATCAACGCCGATTACCGCTCCTGATACCGATACCGGGCCACACATATAATGGACAAACTCGAACAGTTTTTGACGCGCGCCGAAGCCGTGCTCGGCCGCCTGGAAGCGATGCTTCCGCCCGCGGCACTCGATGTCGACTGGTCCGCGGCCGTTGCATTCCGCTGGCGCAAGCGCCAGGGACGCGGCTACCTGCAACCGGTGCCGTCGATTTCGACGATCTCGCTCGACGATCTGCAGAACATCGACCGGCAGAAGTCGCTGATCGAACAGAACACGCGTCAGTTCGTACACAGCCAGCCGGCGAACAACGTGCTGCTGACGGGCTCGCGCGGCACCGGCAAGTCGTCGCTGATCAAGGCCTGTCTGAACGCGCACGCAGAGGACGGTCTGCGCCTGATCGAAGTGGACAAGGACGACCTGCACGATCTCGGCGACATCGTCGACCTGATCTCATCGCGCCCGGAGCGGTTCATCGTGTTCTGCGACGATCTCTCGTTCGAAGAGGGCGAATCGGGCTACAAGGCGCTGAAGGTGGCGCTCGACGGCTCGGTGGCCGCGCAGTCGGACAACGTGCTGATCTACGCGACCTCGAACCGCCGCCATTTGCTGCCCGAGTACATGAGCGACAACGACACGTACAAGCACACGTCCGATGGCGAAATCCATCCGGGCGAAGTGGTCGAGGAAAAGATTTCACTGTCGGAGCGCTTCGGCCTGTGGGTGAGTTTCTACCCGTTCAAGCAGGACGATTACCTGGCGATCGTCGGCCACTGGCTGCGTCATTTCGGCTGCGCCGATGCCGAGGTCGAAGCGGCGCGCGGCGACGCGCTCGTCTGGGCGCTGGAGCGCGGTTCGCGTTCGGGCCGGGTGGCGTGGCAGTTCGCGCGCGACTGGTCGGGGCGCAAGTCCCAGGCGCCGCAGGCATCGGCAGCGGGCGCATGAGCGGCGCCGCTGACGTCGCCGGTACTGCGGGCGCTGCGCGGCCGGTCACCGAAGTCGCGGTCGGCGTGCTGGTGCTGCCAGACGGGCGCTACCTGCTGGCGCAGCGGCCCGCAGGCAAGCCGTACGAAGGCTACTGGGAGTTTCCGGGCGGGAAACTGGAGCCGGGCGAATCGGTCGAAGCCGCGCTCGCCCGCGAACTGCACGAGGAACTCGGAATCGACGTGAAGGCGAGCCATCGCTGGCACACGCTCGAACACGACTATCCGCATGCGTACGTGCGGCTCTATTTCTGCAAGGTGACCGAGTGGGACGGTGAGCCGCACGGACGCGAAGGTCAGGCCCTCGTCTGGCAGGCGTTGCCCGCCGAAGTCTCACCCCTGCTGCCGGCCACCATTCCAGTGCTGGAATGGCTCGCGGCGGAGAAGTAGCGCGCGCCTCGTGTGTTGCGCATCGGGTTCGCGCGCGGTTGCGGCGTCAGTGCGGGTTGTAGTCGCCGGTAGGGGTTTCGTCCGAAGGCGGTTCTTCGTCGGTGCCGCCGATCTTGTACTTTTCGGCGGCCCACGCGCCAAGATCGATCTGCTTGCAGCGATCTGAACAGAAGGGGCGGAAGCGGTTTTCAGGTGTCCAGCGGACGTCCTTTCCGCAGGTTGGGCATTTGACGACAGTGGGCATACGGTCAGGCGATCAATCGCAATCAGGAACGGGAAGCTTCAAACATGGGGCGAACGAGGCCAGTTTCAAAGGCCGCGTCTCGCTCTCGCGGCCGTCTCGACAGCTTTTACCGCGTGGGTGCCGCTCTTACAGGCTGCACAGGGTAAGCTGGAACGGTACGTCGACATCGACCGGGCGCGGCCTCAGGTCGCCGTCCTGCACCGTGAAACGCACCCACAGCATGTACTTGTTGGCACTTGCCTCCGGAATCACGCGCAATTCCGGCGCCACTCTCACCTGCATCAATTGATACGAGCGGCCGGAGAGCATCTGTTGATAGCTTCCCTGCATCGCCATTACCTTCGAAGCCTGTCCCGATTCACGCGCAAGACGCAACACGATCGTTGCGGCATCACGCAGCGCCAGCAGCGGCGTGACCCATTTGGCAATGTCCTGACGACGCTGGTCCGGATGCGTCTGTTGCCACGCGAAATATGACGGCAGATCGAACTTGCAGGTGCCGCCGGGAATAATCGCCCGGCTGCGGATGCTGGCGAGCCATTCGTTGTCTGCAAGATGCTGGCCGGTTTTGCCCTGCATCTGCGTGAGGCCGGCGAGCGTCTGCTCGATCTCTCCCAGGACCGCTTCGAGCGCGTTCTGCTCGATGCCGGGATTGCCGCGAAACGGCGCCAGCGTCTGGCGTTGCCGTTCGAGTTCTTTCATCAGATCCGACTTCAGATCCGCGCGACCCGCGACCTCGGCGATTTCGAAGAGGGTCGTCAGCGCAACATGGTGCTCCCTGGCGTCTTCCTGGGTCAGAAAGAACGTGAAGCGCTCGAACAGATCTTCGAGGCGCAACAGCGTACGGATTCGCTCGTTGAAGGGATACTCGTAAAGGATCAAGCGCGCTCGCCTCTGGCGTGGTCGGTGACGGGATTGCAGGACATTCTAATGCCGTGTGACTACCCTAGCAATGACGCACTTTTTTCGCTGGTTCGGGCGCATTTTCTGCGCCTGAACCGTGATGGCCATGTGGCGGCGCGCGCGGCCGGTTTCGTGGCCGGACGGGGCGCTGGTGAAGCACGGTTTATGCGGTGCGCTTGCAGCTGGTGGCGGTGGGGGGAGCATGAGGACGAGTGTGGTCTGCAGGTCGCTCGTTGGCCCGTTGCTGGCTGGCGGGTGTTACGCGCCGGCCAGCGCAACGTACTGCCGGTGCAATGCGTCGACGTCCATGGAAAGCGTCTCGACGGAAACGGCATCATTGACAATGACGTCGTCCGCCGCGGCGAGCCGCGCTTCGCGGGTCGCCTGACGCGCGATGATCGCGAGTACCTGGTCGCGCGTGAACGCGTTGCGGCGCATGACGCGCGCGATCTGCGTTTCGACGGCGCAGTCGACGACGAGCACGCGGTCCACCTTCGTCTTCCAGCTACCCGATTCGACGAGCAACGGTACGACAACCATCAGATACGGGCCGCGCGCCTCGCTTCGCTCGCGCTCGGTCTCGGCGCGGATCAGCGGATGCGTGATCGCTTCGAGCCGCGACCGGGCTGTATCGTCGCTGAAGACGAGCGCGCGCATCCGGGCGCGGTCGAGCGAGCCGTCCTGCGCAACGAACGACGGACCGAACTCCTTCGCAATCGATGGCATCGCGATGCCGCCCGGCGCGGTGATGCGATGCGCGATCACGTCCGTATCGACAAGCGGCACGCCGCGCGCCGCGAACAGATCCGCGACCGTGGACTTGCCGCTACCGATTCCGCCTGTTATCCCGACAGCAAACATGGTTCAGCCCCCCAACGCCCGATACAACGGCGTGCCGAGAAACAAGGTGATTACCCCGCCCGCCGCGAGAAACGGGCCAAACGGCAACGGCTCCTCGAAGCGCATCCGGCCACACCACGTCGCGAGCAATCCGACGACCGCACCGGCGACCGCCGCGATCACGACGATCTGCGGCAACGCCGCCCAGCCGAGCCACGCGCCGAGCGCCGCAAGCAGCTTGAAATCGCCGTAGCCCATGCCTTCGATGCCGCGTATGAGCCTGAAAAGCCAGTGGACGCACCACAGCGTGAGGTAGCCCGCGATCGCGCCGAGAACGGCATCGTGCAGCGTCGCGAACGTGCCTTCGAAGTTGATGATCAGGCCGGCCCACAAAAGCGGCAGCGTCATTGAGTCCGGCAGCAGGTGCGTATCGACGTCGATCGCGCTCATCGCAAGCAGCGTTGCGCAGAGTCCGAACGCGGCGAGCGCGGTGCCTGTCGCGCCGAACGTCACGAGCGATCCGGCCGCGAGCGCGGCGCTCGCTATTTCGATCACGGGATAGCGCAGGCTCACGCGCGCATGGCAATGCGAGCAGCGGCCGCGCAACAGCAGATAGCTCAGCACGGGAATGTTTTCCCAGGCCTTCAACGTGTGGCCGCAATGCGGACATGCGCTGCGAGGCAGCCACAGGTCATAGCGCGCGGGAAGGGTGTCCCCTTCGAGCGTGTGGCCCGTTGTCTCGCTTACTTCGTTGCGCCACGCGCGTTCGAGCATGATGGGCAGCCGGTGCGCCACCACGTTCACGAAGCTGCCGATGACGAGACCGAACACGACGGCGAATGCAATCTGCGCGCTGGCTGGCAGAGCGCTGAACGCTGCGGTGACGCTGGCGGTGTAATAGCCCAGCGGGCCGCCGAAAGGGGAGTCGGTCAGGGACGTGATCGTGCGCATGGCTGAATGATCGGATTCGGCTGCGATGCTACACCACGTTGCCGAGTTGAATGATGGGAAGATACATCGCGATGACGAGACCGCCGACGAGCACACCCAGCACCATGATGACAAGCGGCTCGCACAGGCTTGCCAGCGTGCCGATCTTTTCGTCGACCTGCCGGTCGCAGAGCGACGCGACGTCGATCAACATCGCGTCCAATGCGCCCGATTCCTCGGCGACGGCGACGGGTTGCACGATTTCCGGCGGAAAGCAGCGCGCCGTCTGCATCGCCGCGGCGAGCCGTTCCCCGCGACGAAGCCGGAGCGCGATGTCACCGGTCGCGCGATCGACGTAGGCATTGCCGGTGGCGTGCGTCAGGGAGTCGAACGCATCCGATAACGGCGTGCCGGCCGAGAGCAGCGTGCCGAGCGCGCGGCTCCAGCGGGCCGAGCACAGCGTTGTCAGTAGTGGTCCGGCGATGGGCAGCTTCAGCGTCAGGCGTGCAAAGGAAACGCGCGCCTTGTCCGAGCGACGCAGCACGTGTGCCGTGGCGACGCACGCCGTGATCACGCATGCGAGCGCGGGCACACTCCAGCGCGCCGCGGCGAACGAAAGTGCGATCACGAATTGGGTGGGCACGGGCAGCTTCGCGCCGAAGCCGTCGAAGATCTGCTGGAACGTCGGCACGACCCACACGAGGAGTGCCACGGTGATCGCAAGCGCGAGCAGCAGGATCGCGACCGGATAGGTGAGCGCGGCCCTGACTTTGGCCCGCTGCGCGGCGGCACGCTCGCGGTCGTCGGCGATACGCGCGAGGACTGACGCGAGCGCACCCGTTGCCTCGCCGACGCCGACGAGCTGGCAGTACAACGCGCCGAACTGCACGGGATGCCGTTCGAGCGCGGCCGAGAATCGCAGGCCGGCGGTGATGTCGCGAGCCAGCGCGCCGACGATGCGCGGCATACCCTCGCGGCCGCGGCGCGCTGGCGATTGCGCCAGCAGATCGAGTGCGGGTGCGAGGGGCAGCCCCGCGCGCAGAAGGCTTGCGAGTTGCCGGGTGAACAGCGTGACTTCGGCGGCGCGGGCCTTCGGGCGCGATGCCCGCCCGCGCGCCTCGAGTTCGTAGACGAACAGGTTGTCGCGCTTGAGCAGAGTGCGCGCGATGGCCGGATCCGGCGCGATCAACGTGCCGCGACGGCGGGCTCCGCTCGAATCGACGGCACGCCACGCAAAGCGCAGATCGGACGACGAGGGGTGCGAAGGAGGTGTGGCCATGTTCATGCAACCTCCGTTGCGGCCAGCGCTTCGGCCAGACTTGTCGTGCCGTCGCGCACCCGGGCCAGCGCCGCCTCGCGAAGCGTGCGGACGCATTCGGCGTGCGCCTGTTTCGCTATCGCAAGCGTGCCTGCGCGCGCGACGATCAGCTCGCGCGTGGCGTCCGAAACCGGCATCACCTGATGCACGCCGATGCGTCCGGTATAGCCCACGCCGTGGCACGCGGCGCAGCCTTTTGCTGCATACGGCACCCAGCCGTCGAGCTGCGCTTCGCAGAAGCCGGCAGCGCGCAGCGCGGCGGCGGATTCATTCGCCGGTCCACGGCACGCCACGCACAGTCGCCGCACCAGGCGCTGCGCCGTCACCACGCGCAACGCCGCTGCCAGGTTGTACGGCGCGACGCCGATGTCGATCAGTCGGGCGACGGCGGTCGGTGCGTCGTTTGTATGCAGCGTG
>CALFSF010000097.1 GCA_937917025.1 uncultured Paraburkholderia sp. | reverse complement strand
GTGCCGTCGCACAGCACGAGGATTTCCGACGGGCCGGCGATCATGTCGATGCCGACCGTGCCGAACACGCGGCGCTTGGCCGACGCGACGTACGCGTTGCCCGGTCCGCAGATCTTGTCGACGGCCGGCACGGTTTCGGTGCCGTACGCGAGCGCGGCCACGGCCTGCGCGCCGCCGATCGTGAACACGCGATCGACGCCGCCCAGCAGCGCCGCGGCCAGCACGAGCGGATTTTTCACGCCGCCGGGCGTCGGCACGACCATCACGATCTCGCGCACGCCGGCCACCCGCGCCGGAATCGCGTTCATCAGCACCGACGACGGATACGCAGCCTTGCCGCCTGGCACATAGATGCCCGCGCGATCGAGCGGCGTCACCTTCTGGCCGAGTACGGTGCCGTCGGCTTCCGTGTACTGCCAGCTATGGCTGCCGCATTCGATCTTCTGCTTCTCGTGATATCCGCGCACCCGGGCGGCGGCGGCTTCGAGCGCCGCGCGGCGCTTCGGCTCGAGGGTTTCGAGCGCCGCTTCGAGCTCCGACATGGGCAGCTCCAGCGCGCCGACGCTCTGCGCGTCGAGCCGGTCGAAGCGGTTCGTGTAGTCGAGCACGGCGGCGTCGCCGCGCGACTTCACATCGGCCAGAATCTGCGCGACCGAGCGTTCGATCGCTTCGTCCTCGCTCGCCTCGAACGCGAGCACCGCGTGCAGCGCCTGACGGAAACCGGCGGCGCTGGAATCGAGTTTGCGAATCTTGATAGACATACGGGTATCCGTTTCGGTAAAGCGCGCGCACTGCTCGTGCGGTTCTTCAGATGCTGCGCGATGTTGCCTGCTGCGTGTTGCCATGTATCCGCCGCGTTTGACCCGTCAGGTCAGGCGGCCGCGTGATGGCTGATCGACGCGCGTTCGAACGCATCGAGAATCGGGCGCAGCGCCGCGCGCTTGAGCTTGAGCGCCGCCTGATTCACGACGAGCCGCGACGAGATCTGCATGATCTCCTCGACTTCGACCAGGTTGTTCGCGCGCAGCGTGCCGCCCGAACTCACCAGATCGACGATCGCATCGGCGAGACCGACGAGCGGCGCCAGTTCCATCGATCCGTACAGCTTGATCAGGTCGACGTGCACGCCCTTCGCCGCAAAATGCTCGCGCGCGGTTTCCACGTACTTCGTGGCGACCCGCAGCCGCGCGCCCTGGCGCACGGCGCTCGCGTAATCGAAGCCGCCCTTCACCGCCACCGACATCCGGCAACGCGCGATATCGAGATCGATCGGCTGGTACAGGCCGCCGCCGCCGTGTTCGAGCAGCACGTCCTTGCCGGCCACGCCGAAATCGGCGGCGCCGTACTCGACGTACGTGGGCACGTCGGTGGCGCGCACGATGATGACGCGCACGTTCGGATCGTTCGTCGGCAGGATCAGCTTGCGCGACGTTTCAGGATCCTCGGTGACCTCGATGCCCGCGGCGGCAAGCAGCGGCACGGTTTCCTCGAAGATACGCCCTTTCGACAGCGCGAGCGTCAGCGGCGCGTTCACCGCCGGCGACGACGACGTTTGCGGCATCGGGCTCATGCGTCGCTCCCATGAATACGGCTCACCTTCGCGCCGACCGCCGTCAGCTTCGCTTCCATCCGGTCGTAGCCGCGATCCAGGTGGTAGATGCGGTCGATCAGCGTTTCGCCATCGGCGCACAGGCCCGCGATCACGAGACTCGCCGATGCGCGCAGATCGGTCGCCATCACCTTCGCGCCCGACAGCTGGGTGACGCCGTTCACGAGCGCCGTGTTGCCGTCGATCGTGATGTTCGCGCCGAGGCGGTTCAGCTCCTGCACGTGCATGAAGCGGTTCTCGAAGATCGTTTCGACGACCTGCGACGTGCCGTTCGCGATCGTGTTGAGCGCCATGAACTGCGCCTGCATGTCGGTCGGGAACGCCGGATATTCCGACGTGCGCACGCCCACGGCATGGGGACGCTGGTTCATCTTCACGCGCATCCAGTCGTCGCCTTCCTCGATCGTGACGCCGGCTTCGCGCAGCTTTTCCGTCACGGCTTCGAGAATCAGCGGACGCACGTGACGCAGCACCACGTCGCCGCCCGCCGCCGCGACCGCGCACAGGAACGTGCCGGCTTCGATACGGTCCGGAACGACCGTGTGCTTCGCGCCGTGCAGCTTTTCGACGCCCTGGATCACCAGGCGATCCGTGCCGATGCCCTCGATCTGCGCGCCCATCGCGACGAGCAGCTGCGCGAGGTCGCCGACTTCCGGTTCACGCGCGGCGTTTTCGATCACCGTTTCGCCTTCGGCGAGCACGGCCGCCATCAGCAGGTTTTCCGTGCCGGTGACCGTGATCATGTCCGTGACGATGCGCGTGCCCTTCAGGCGCTTCGCGCGCGCTTCGATAAAACCGTGTTCGATGCTGATCTCGGCGCCCATCGCCTGCAGGCCCTTGATGTGCTGGTCGACCGGACGCGCGCCGATCGCGCAGCCGCCCGGCAGCGACACCTTCGCCTCGCCGAAGCGCGCGAGGAGCGGACCCAGCACGAGAATCGACGCGCGCATCGTCTTCACGAGCTCGTACGGCGCGACGAGGTTGTCGACCTTCGATGCGTCGAGCGCGACGCGGCCGCCGCTTTCCTCGGTGCGCATGCCCATCTGGCGCAACAGCTTCAGCATCGTGCGCACGTCCTGCAGGTCGGGCACGTTGTCGAGATGAACCGGATCGGCGCTCAGCAAGCCAGCGCACAGGATCGGCAATGCCGCGTTCTTTGCACCGGAGACAACGATCTCACCCGCGAGCCGCTGGCCCCCAACGATAACGAGTTTGTCCATGCCAGTCTGTTCCTGATCTGTCCGGTTGATGATGGCGCCGCTACCGGCGCTGCGTGTTTCTTGAGTAATTCGCACTGACTTTCCAGATTACGCGTTTTGCCATTCGGCGGGCGTCAGCGTCTTCATGCTGAGCGCGTGTATTTCCTGTTTCATGCGTTCGCCGAGCGCCGCATAAACGAGTTGATGGCGTTGAATCAGACGCTTGCCTTCGAAGCTGTTCGATACGATCGTCGCAAAGAAATGCTGACCGTCGCCTTCGACTTCGAGGTGCTCGCATGCGAGCCCATTGGCGATGTAGTTCTTGACCTGTTCGGGAGTCGGCAACATGGAATGCTCCTCGTCAGTGGCGCAGCTTGTAGCCGGTTGCGAGCATGCGCATCGCCAGCACGGCCAGCACCACAAAGAAACCGCCGACAATCGCCAGGCTCGCGAGCGGATCGATGTCCGACATCCCGAAGAAACCGAAGCGAAAGCCGTCGATCATGTAGAAAAAAGGATTCAGCCGCGACACTTCGCGCCACACCGGCGGCAGTGTGTGCGTCGAGTAGAACACGCCTGAAAGGAACGTGAGCGGCGTGATCAGGAAATTCTGGAACGTCGCGAGCTGGTCGAACTTCTCCGCCCAGATGCCGGCGATCAGGCCGAGCGTGGCGAGAATCGCCGCGCCGAGCAGCGCGAACGCGACGATGTAGAACGGCGCCACGAAGCTGACCGGAATGAAGCACACCGTCACGACGAACACGCCGAGGCCGACCGCGAGACCGCGCACGAGCGCGGCCAGCACGTAGGCGCCGAACATCTCGCCGTGCGAGAGCGGCGGCAGCAGCACGAACACGAGATTGCCGGTGATCTTCGACTGGATCAGCGAGGACGAACTGTTCGCGAACGCGTTCTGCAACACGCTCATCATCACGAGACCGGGAATCAGAAAGCTCGTGTAGCCGACGCCCGGATACACCTGCACGTGACCGCTCAGCGCATGACCGAAGATCGTCAGATACAGCAGCGCGGTCACAACCGGCGCGAGCACGGTTTGAAACGCCACCTTCCAGAACCGCAGGATTTCCTTGTAGAACAGCGTACTGAATCCACTATAGCCGCTCATGCCAGCCCCTCGATCACTTCCGGACCGTTCATCACCTGAACAAATACGTCTTCGAGATCGGCCTTGCGGATCTCGATTTCCTCGAACGCGCAACCTGCCGCGCGGCACTGCGCGAGAATCTTCTCGACGTCGTCGTAGCTCGCGAGCCGCAGCAGATGCTGGCGGCCCTGCACGTTGTGCGGATCGACTTCGAGCGGCCAGAGGTCGGCCGGCAACACGCCGGTGGCAAACCGCACGAACAGCTGCAGGCCGGCGAAGCGCTGCAGCAGTGTGCTCGTGCGTTCGAGCGCGACCACCTCGCCACGGCGCAGCATCGCGATGCGATCGCACAGCGATTCGGCTTCTTCCAGATAGTGCGTGGTCAGCACGATCGTGTGGCCGTCGCGATTCAGGCGGGAGATGAACTTCCACAGCGTCTGACGCAACTCGACGTCGACACCGGCGGTCGGCTCGTCGAGCACGATCACGGGCGGACGATGCACCAGCGCCTGCGCGACGAGGACGCGCCGCTTCATGCCCCCCGACAGCGCGCGCATGTTGGCGTCGGCTTTTTCGGTGAGGTCGAGATTGGCCATCACCTCGTCGATCCACGCGTCGTTGTTGCGCAGACCGTAGTAGCCGGACTGGATGCGCAGCGTCTCGCGCACGGTGAAGAACGGATCGAACACGAGTTCCTGCGGCACGACGCCGAGCGCACGGCGCGCTTCGCGGAAGTCGTCGACCACGTCATGGCCGCGCACTGCGATATTGCCTTCGTCGGCACGCGCGAGGCCCGCGAGGATGCTGATGAGCGTGGTCTTGCCCGCGCCATTCGGGCCGAGCAGCCCGAAAAACTCACCTTCTTCGACCGTGAAGTTGACGCCCTTGAGCGCCTGCAAATCCTTGTAGCGTTTCTTGACGTTACGAATTTCTATGGCTGGCATGACTGTGCGCCGCTTGAGGAACGGCGCCGTATGGGTGCTAGGGATGCGGGGAAATGCGGAAATTGGGGCCGATTGACAGTCCCAAAAAACGCTTGATTATAGGGCAAAGTCCGACCAGCCGACCTGGCCCTACAGCGGGGAATGTGACGCGTCGAGCGTCAATGTCGCGCCGACAGGAGGGTATCGACGCCGTAAGCTTGCGCGAGACTGGCGAGACCAGCCGGCAGATTGATGATGTGAAGCGACGTGCCGCGCTCGCTCGCCGCGCGTTGCCATGCGAGCAGCACGGCAAGCGCGGCGGAGTCGAACTGGGCGAGCGGCGCGCAGTCGACGCCGGTCGCGCCGCCCGCGATGCGGGCGAGCCCCGCCGCGAGCGCGGCTTTCGCGCTCGCGTGGGTCAGCGTCGTGCCGGTTTCGAAACGGCTCGCCGCAAGGTTCACCGTGGCGCCCGCCGCGCGGTTCGCGACGTCGCTCACGACGCCTTGCCCGCTGCCAGTTGCTGGTTGCGCTGCGTGAGGAACTGGATCAGGCCGTCCACGCCGTGCTGCTGGATCTGCTCGTTGAACTGCTGCTGGTACGCCTGGATCAGCCACGCGCCGAGCACGTTGATGTCATAGACGCGCCAGCCTTGCGGCGTCTTGTACAGGCGATAGTCGAGTTCGATCGGCTGGCCATTGTTCATCACGACCGAGCGCACCACGACGTCGGTATCGTCAGGACTCGCGCGAAACGGCTTGTACTGGATCTGCTGGTCCTTCACCTGGGCGAGCGCGCCCGAGTACGTGCGGATCAGCAGCATCTTGAACTGCTCGACCACCTGCGCCTGCTGCTCGGGCGTCGCCGTGCGCCAGTTGCGGCCCATCGCGAGTTGCGTCGTGCGGCGAAAGTCGGTGTACGGCAGGATCTTCTCGTTGACGAGCTTCGTGATGTGGCTGATATCGCCCGCCTGGATCGACTTGTCGCTGCGCACGGCGTCGATCACCTGGTTGGTGACGGTCTTGATCATGCCGTCCGGCGAACTGGTATCGACAGTTTGCGCAAACGCGCCCGTACTGAACGAAAAGAATGCGGCAAACAACGGAATCAGAAAGAATTTTTTCATTTCAAGCCCTGCGTTAAAAATTACGGCAACCTTTTGAGCCGACGATAGCACGCGAGTTCATCCGCAATCCACCGCGCAACTGCGAGAGTCGTTTCCAGGTGTTACCGGACTCGACTCCCGTCGCTCAATGCAGCCGGAACGACGGGAAATTAAACTTCGGCGGCACGATCTGGTCGGCCGGCACCTGGGTTTGCTGGCCGCCCTGGCCCTCCGGATTCTCGCCCTGATCCCCGACTTCCGCGCCGGACGCGGGCACCGCCGGCGCCGCGCCCTGCGCGGGGCCGTTGAGCACCGCGCCACCGGCCGCCGCCGGCGCGCCAGAAGGCGTCGCGCCGCTCGCCGGCGCGGCCGGGGCCGGGGCCGCCGCACCTTCCTCGACATCCTCGTACTTCGGCAACGGCGCATTGTCGCCGTAGTCGGGCAGAGCCGCGCCTGCGGCCGTCGAGCCATCCGAAATCAGATACCGGCGACGTTGCAGATAAGCGTTACGCACGAACGAATATTTGTCGAGCGCGGCGTTGTCGAGCACGTCGCTCGCGCCGAGCAGATTCGCGCGCGTGCTGATGATGTTCAGGCCGTACAGTGCCCAGCTCAGGCCATCCGGGTGAATGTACGACAGCGGATTCACATAGTAGTTACCAACCGTGCCGACCGCGTCACGCACCGTGCTCGGACCGAACAGCGGCAACACCAGATACGGCCCTGGCGGTACGCCGTAGTGCCCCATCGTGAGCCCGAGATCCTGGTTGTGCTTCGGCAGCTTCGCGAGCGTCGCCACGTCGAACAGGCCGCCGACGCCGAACACCGTGTTGATCACGATCCGCATGATGTCCTCGACGCCATCGGTGATCTTCAGCTGCAGCAGGTTGTTCGCGGCGGTGTACACATCGCCGATGTTCGAGAAGAAGTTGGTGACGCTGTCACGCACCGGCTGCGGCGTGATGTACACGTAGCCCTGCGCCACCGGCTTCAGCGCGTACTGGTCGACCTTGTCGTTGAACGTGAAGATCGTCCGGTTGAGTCCTTCCAGCGGGTCTTCCTTCGTCGGCGTCTGGACGGTTGCACACCCCGTCAGCGTCGCCGCCGTCAGCGCAAGCGTGAGGGTGCGAGCGCGCATGGTCTTCATTTTTATTCTCCTTATTGGCCTGC
>CALFSF010000096.1 GCA_937917025.1 uncultured Paraburkholderia sp. | reverse complement strand
TACATCGGCGACCTGATCCAGCGCACGGAAAACGAGTTGCTGAAGACGCCGAATCTGGGCCGCAAGTCGCTGAACGAGATCAAGGAAGTACTCGCTTCGCGTGGCCTGACGCTCGGCATGAAGCTCGAAAACTGGCCGCCGGCTGGTCTGGACAAGTAAGTCGAGAAAGAATCGCAGTTGTACCGCGACTGGCAAAGACGCGGATTTTCCTTTAAAATCCGCGTCTTGTCTTTTTTACTACCGGCCCGTGTGCTCACCCGCTTTCAGGTTGGCGAAGCACGATAGAAGAGCTGGATCAAAACTCTGAATCAAAGGAATCAACATGCGTCACCGTCATGGTTTGCGGAAACTGAACCGCACGAGCAGCCACCGTCTGGCAATGCTCCGTAACATGTCCAACTCGCTGATCGAGCACGAAGTCATCAAGACGACGCTGCCGAAGGCGAAGGAACTCCGTAAAGTCGTCGAGCCGCTGATCACGCTCGGCAAGAAGCCGTCGCTGGCAAATCGTCGTCTGGCGTTCAATCGTCTGCGCGATCGTGACTCGGTCACGAAGCTCTTCGAAGTCCTCGGCCCGCGCTACGCGAACCGTCCGGGTGGCTACACGAGCATCCTGAAGTTCGGCTTCCGCGTCGGCGATAACGCTCCGATGGCGCTGGTTCAACTGATGGACCGCCCGGAAATCGTCGAAGCAGACGACATCCAGGAAGCAGAATAAGCTCCCAGTATTAGTGAAAAGCCAGGCAAAACGCCTGGCTTTTTTTGTTTGCGCGGCCGAATGCCGCGTTGGGGGCGTCCAGCGAAGTGATGAGGTGCGGTGATACGATAGCGTGATCGAGATACCTGCCTGCTGGAGCATGCTGTGAGCGCAATCGTGACCTTGATGCTGACGACGGCGCCCGACACGGAATCGGCGGATAAGCTCGTGTCGGGAGTGTTGAATGCGCGCCTCGCCGCATGCGTGACGCAACTCGGCGCGGTGCGTTCCAGCTACCACTGGCAGAACGCGATCGAATCTGCCGAAGAGATCCAGTTGCTCTTCAAGACGAGCGTTGCGCGGGCGCTGGAGCTCGAGCAGTACATTCAAACTCACCATCCGTACGACATCCCCGAAATCCTTTCGTGGCAGGTCACTGCATCGGTGGCTTACGGCCAATGGGTCAATGCTGAAACTCAACGCACTCTACATGTTTAACTGGTCCAACCGACTCCCGCGCGATCCGTGGCGCGCCGTCGCCATGTCGTTGCTATTGTTGTTCGTTGTGGCATTTGGCCGGCCGGCTGCCGCCGCGGACGATTTCCTCGATCCCGACGTCGCGTTCAAATTCAGCGCCACCGAACAGCCCGGCGAAGTCGACGTGCATTACAAGATCGCCGATGGCTACTACATGTACCGCGAGCGTTTTGCGTTCGCGACCCGCAACGGTACGGCCAGTCTCGGCGAACCTGTTTTTCCCGCGGGTCACGTCAAGTTCGATCAGACATTCCAGAAGAACGTCGAAACGTATCGAGGCGAAGTGACGATCCGCGTTCCCGTGAAGGCCGCGGCAAGCGGGTTCGACATTGCCGTGACGTCGCAGGGATGCGCCGACGCGGGCATCTGCTATCCGCCGATGGAGCGTGTCTATCACGTGAAGGGTGCGGCGCTGCAGGCGGCGGCCGAAGGCGGTACTGCGGGCGGCGCCACGGCGAGCCCACAGGTCTCCCAGTCTTCGCAGCAGACACAGGCCGGCGAGACGTCGTGGTATGAGCGGGCGACCAGCGCCGACTACGCAGCGTCGCTGCTTCAGGGCGGCGGCTTTTTCGCGATCGTCGGCCTGTATTTCGTGGCGGGCGTCGTGTTGAGCCTGTTGCCGTGTTCGTACCCGATGATCCCGATCCTGTCTGCGATCATCATTGGCGAAGGCGCGCGGGTGACGCGGGCGCGCGGATTCTCGTTGTCGCTGGCGTATGTGATCGGCATGGCGCTCGTCTATACCGCGCTGGGCGTCGCTGCGGCGCTCGTCGGGCAGAGCCTCGGCGCGTGGCTCCAGAACCCGTGGGTGCTCGGCGCGTTTGGCGTCCTGCTGACTGTCTTCGCGCTGACATTGATCGCCGGTTTCGATATCGCGTTGCCGCAGCGCTGGCAGGACGGCGCCGCACGCGTCTCGCAAGGCCCCTCTGGTGGCAAATTCGCCGCCGTGGCGGGCATGGGCGCGCTGTCCGCGCTGGTGGTGGGCGCGTGCATGACGGCACCGCTCTTCGCCGTTCTCGCGTTTATC
>CALFSF010000095.1 GCA_937917025.1 uncultured Paraburkholderia sp. | reverse complement strand
TGTTGTACCGGCCGCTGCGAACGCGATCATCGACGAATTCAGAAAAATGGTCGCCGAGAGTAAAAGACGTGTTTTTGCCCATGGCTTAATCCTCCTGCCTCAAGAGTACCAATTTCTGGTACTTGATGCCACGAAAATTGCCAACAGGGGCTCTCCGGCACCGCCCCAAGAGCGAAATTCTCTCTAAATGGCTGTCGGATCCGGAGGGCTGGTATGGCGAACCATCGGATCCTATCCAGACAACCAATTGATTTGCAAAAGAAGTTTTGAATTTTACAATAGGACCAACAAGCTCTACCTCGCGATCCTCCGCCAGAAAATCTCCAGCGAAAGCTGAAACGTCATGGCGAGCGTCGGATCCCAGGCCAAGACCAGCGAGCTCGCGCAGCGCGGCCGTGTGATTCGCAACCAGATGATGTATGCGTTGCTACTTCCTGCCGGGAATCTCCCGCCCGCGTAACGAACAGCCCGACGTCTCCGTGACGAAGATCAGCGCGAACGCGCCAATCGCGCAAGCGCCCATCATGTAGTACGCCGGCATGAGCGCATTGCCCGTATGCGCGATGAGCCACTCGTTCGCCATCGGCGCGGTACCACCGAAGATCGACGTCGAGATGTTATAGGCAATCGCCATCCCGGCATAACGCACGTGGGTGGGAAACATCGCCGGAAACATGGCTGAGATGCTTGCAAGTTGCGGAACGTACAGCAAACCCAGCACGGAGAAACCTGCCAGTGCTCCGAACACGCCATGCTTCATCAGGAGGAACATCGGAATGGCGGCGACAAAAAGCCCAACCAGCGAAAACCACCAGACATTTTTGCGGCCGACCCGGTCCGAGAACGTCCCGGCAAAAGGAAGAAAGACCATCATCGCCAGCATGCCCACCAGCGGCACGAGCAACGACATGTTGTCGCTCATGTTCAGTTGTTTCTGCATGAAGGTCGGCATATAAGCCAGCAACACGTAATTGACGACGTTCAGCGCGACCACCAGACCACCGAGCAGCAGCAACGGTTTCCAGTATTCGGTCACCAGGGCTTTCAACGGCACGCAGGTTTTCTGTTCCTTGTGGATCGATTGTTCCAGTTCGAGGAAAACGGGCGTGTCCTCCAGCCTGGAGCGCAAATAGAAACCGATCAGACCCAGCGGTGCCGCGATCAGAAACGGCAGCCGCCATCCCCACGCATGCATGGCTGTGTTGCCGAGCGCGACGGAACAGCCGAGCATCAGGAACGCGCCGAGCGAGAAACCTGCAAGGGTGGCGAATTCAAGGAAACTGCCGCAAAAACCGCGCTTCTTGTCGGGAGCGTATTCGGCCATGAAGGTCGCTGCGCCGCCATACTCGCCTCCCGTTGAAAACCCCTGGACCATCCGCAAGACGATCAACAGTGCCGGCGCCCACCATCCGATGCGCGCGTAACCCGGCACGAGTCCTACCAGCAGTGTTGCCACCGACATCATGATGATCGTCAGCGCCAGCACGTGCTTGCGGCCGAGCCGGTCACCAAGCGGCCCCCAGAACAGGCCGCCGAGCGGGCGAACCAGAAAGGAAATGGCGAAGGTGGCGAGCGCGAACAAGGTGGCCTGCGCCGTGCTGCCAGGAAACAGCGCAGCCGATATATAGGTCAAACCATAAGCGTAGATGCCGTAGTCGAACCATTCCGTGGCGTTGCCCAGAGCCGATGCTGCGATGGCGCGCCGCAACAGGCTTCGTGAATGGTGTGGATGTTCGTATTCCTGGCCGTGTTCGTGGTCGTGTTGTACGGTCTCACCGTTCCATGGCTGTGCGTAGGTCATCGCTCCTCCTGAATTTCGAGCCTTGCGACGCATTCAATAACTCAATAGCGCCTCGTGATTCACAATACCGCTGCAGTACAAGCAAAACGATGTTCCAGGACAATGCAGTAGTCGGGGTTTTCCATGAGACCGACTGCCGGGTGCGGACGCGTTTGAAGCGTTTGACTCAGCGTACCGGCAGCGACAGCGTCATCAGGCGTCCCCGTGCAGGTCTGGCTGTGTCGTCGCCGCAAAGACGCAAACACATCCATGCCGTGGCGAGATTGCTGCTCACGACCGCCTTGCCGATCGACGCCTCGATTCGCGCGATCACCGCCGCCGCACGCACAGCCGTGCAGGAGATGAAGAGCGCGTCGGATTGTTCCGCCACCGCGTCACGCGCGAACGCGACGATATCGTCGTGCGAAATCCGCGCCATCTCCCGGTCATCGGTCAAGCCGATGCACGTGAAGCGGTCGATAACGAAACCTTGTGCGGTGAAGTATTCGGCCATCGGCCGGCTGGTTTCGACGGTATAAGGCGTCAGCACGCTGATGCGGCGTGCGCCGAGCGCTTTTAGCGCGGTGACCGCGGCGGCCGTGGGCGTGACGACCTGCGCCGCGGGTTTCGCCGCATGAATCGCCGCTTCGATCTCCGCGTCTCCGATCATGACGGACGCCGACGTGCACGAATACATCACCACGTCGAGCGCTTCGTCGGGCAGAATCAGCGCGGCGCCTGCAGTCAACGACGGCCGCATGGCGAGCAGATTCTCAGGCGTCACCGGGTTTGCGTACGGCACGCGGTTCACGTAGACGCCGATACGCTCATTCGCGACGAGCGCCGCGAAGTCCGGCTCGGTGGTGTGATCGGTTGCGAGGATCACAAGGCCGATGCGTTTGTCGAACGTGCGTTCGTCCAGTCGCGGCGCCCGGCCTGCCAGACGGATGAGAGTCAGCATCGGTCAATGCCCAAGGTTCGGAAAGCGTTTTTCGAGCAGTCTCACGCCGACCACCGCGACAAGACTGATACACAGAAACAGCACGCCGACGAGCGTCATCGGTTCGAGGTAGCGGTAGTCCGTGTTCGCGATGATCTTCGCCTCGTTCATCAATTCGAGGACCGTGATCGCCGACAGCAAGGGCGTTTCCTTGAACATCGAAATCAGATAGTTCGCGAGCGCGGGCAGCATCGGCGGGACCGCTTCGGGCAAGATGATGTGCCGCCACATCTGCACCGGACTCAGGTTGCACGCCCGGGCGGCTTCCCATTGCCCACGGGGTACCTTTTAAATGCCGGTCCGGTAATCCTCGGCTGTATACGTCGCGTAATGAACGCCGAGCGCGAGCACACCGGCGGCGAGCGCCGGCATCCGGATGCCGATATCGGGCAGCACATAGAACACAAAGTAAAGTTGCACGAGCAACGGCGTGCCCCGAATAAAGCTCGCCACGGCCGTAGTGGTACGCGACACCGCGCGATTCGGCGAAAGCCGCAGGATCGCGAACGCCATGCCGACCACCGCCGCCACCACCGCGCCAAGCAAGGTCGCGAGCACGGTGATCTTCAGACCTTGCAGCAGGATCGGCATGATCTCGCGCGCGAAACTCCAGTCCCATTCCATACGGTTATCTCCTCATCCCGTCGAGACCAAAGGTCATCCGGCGTTCGAGCTTGCGCACGCCAAACGAAATCAGGCAGGCCATCGCGAAGTACAGCGCGAGAATCGTCGCGAACGGTATCAGCGTGTTGCCGGTCTGCGAGCGTACGACCTGCGCCTGGAACGTCATGTCGCCAAGCGAGATCAGCGAGACGACCGCCGTGCCCTTGAGCAACTCGATCGCGTTGTTACCGAAGGTCGGCAGCATCAGTGGCAACGCTTGCGGCAGGATCACGTGACGCATGCGCTGATACGTGGACAGATTCAACGCGATACATGCGCTTCTCTGCTCATGGCCGATCGCGACGATCGCGCCACGCACGACTTCCGCGCCGTACGCCCCCACGTTCAGGCCGAGTGCGAGCACACCGGCCTGCAGCGGTGTGAGCGTCAGTCCGGCCATCGGCAACACGAAATACGCCCAGAACAACTGGACGAATACCGAGGTACCGCGGAAAAACTCGATATACGACGTAGCGAGCGCGCGCACCGCGAAGAATCGCGACAGCCGCCCGAGCCCGGCGACAAACGCCATCACGAGCGCCAGCACCGTCCCCATCACCGTGAGTTCAACGGTTGCCTCCGCGCCTTTCAGAATCAGCAGCAGATAACCGGACCAGTCGTTCATAAACGCACCTCGCAGGCAACGGAGCGGCCGTTTGGCGTGCTATCGCGCAGCGTGCCAAACGGCCCGGGCAGAGTTAGTTCGTCGCCGCGCACAGCTTCGCGCGAGTCGTCGACATCGCCGCCTTTGCCGAGAAGCCGTACGGCTCGACGATCTTCGCGAACTCGCCGGATTCCTTCATCTTCTTCAGTTCGACGTCGAAAGCATCGCGCAGCGCGGTGTCCTGCTTGCGGAACGCCACGCCGTCGCATTGCACGGGTGTGCCCTGCACCGGTGCGATCGATTCGAGACTGGTATCCTGCGCTTTCGAGAGCAGCGCGCTGATCGACAGCAGCGGCAGCGCGAACGCGTCGATGCGGCCGTCCTGCAGCATCTTCAGGCCACTCTGGCCGTCAGGCACGATGATGACGCGCTCAGCCGGAATATGCGCGGCGGTCGCGAGTTTCTGTTCGGTGGTACCGCCTTCGACACCGATCACAGCCTTGGAATCCGCGGCGATTTCCTCGTACGTCTTGATGTTTTTGGTGTTGCCCTTCTTGACCGCGAACGCCTCCACCGCGCACAACACCGGCTCCGAGTACGCGACGGCCGCGCAGCGCTGCGGCGTCATGAAGAGACCCGCCGCGATCGCGTCATGCCGCCCCACTGCGAGGCCCGGAATCATCGCGCCGTACTCCGAGATCGACGCGACGATATCGTTGACGCCCAGCTTCTTGAAGACAGCACGTGCCACATCGGGCGCGGCGCCCGTCACCTTGCCGTCGGCACCGACCGCGGTAAACGGTGGTTCGTTGGCAATCGCGATGCGCGCGAAGCCCTGCTCCCTGAGTTGCGCCAGCTTGTCCTGCGCGGCGACTGCAACGCCGGTCAGGGTTAGCACCGACAACGTCCCCGTGATCAGAATCGCCTTCAATTTCATGATTTTTGGCTCCTAAAGCGTGGTGGTGTGCAACGGTAAGGACTGGTGGCACGGGTCGATCAGATCCGCTGACCCGCCGCGATGATCTTGCGGAGGAACGCCTGCGTGCGTTCATGCTCTGGATGACTGAAGATATCTTCGGGTTTGCCTTCTTCCACGATCCTGCCGCGATCGAAAAACAGCACACGGTCGGCGAAATCGTGAGCGAAACCCATTTCGTGCGTGACGAGCAGCATCGTCATGTCGGTTTCTTTGGCGAGCCGCTGCATCACGTTCAGCACTTCTTCGACGAGTTCCGGGTCGAGCGCCGAAGTCACTTCGTCGAACAGCATGATTTTGGGTGCGAGCGCCAGCGCCCGCGCGATCGCCACGCGTTGCTTCTGGCCGCCGGAGAGTTGTGCCGGTCGGCTCCGTGCCTTGTCGGCCATCCCGACCATGTCGAGCAGTTCCAGCGCGCGTCTTTCGGCCGACTGGCGGCTTTCGCCCTTGGTCAGCATGGGTGCGAGCGTCACGTTGTCGAGCACGCTCTTGTGCGGAAACAGGTTGAAGTGCTGGAAGACCATGCCGATCTTCTCGCGCATCTTCTGCAGATGGCGCTCGTTCGCGGACACCATCTGGCCGCCGTGCTGCATATGAAACAACTGCTCGCCGTCCACTTCGATGTGGCCGCCATCGATCGATTCGAGTGTCATCAGAATGCGCAGGATGGTGGTCTTGCCCGAACCGGACGGCCCGATCAGCGCGAGCTTCTCACCCGGCATCACGTCGAGCGACAGTTCGTCGAGCACGGTCAGCGCACCGTAACGCTTCGTTATGCGATCGATACGGATCAACGGCCTTGTCATCATCGCGTCGCGGCGTGGCTGAACGGAGTCGGCAGGGGCCGCCGGGAAATCCGGCGGAAGGCTCGCCGGGGCGACGCCGGAAGCGCTCAGCATGTCGGTGACTCGCGCGGTTTTCATATCGATTCGTTCCCGTTCGTCATACCTGGCCTGATTGAATGCAGTGCGGCAGTGGTGCAGGCAGCACGGCTATGCAAACGAGAATACAAAGCCATATTCGTGATCCGATTGCTCTAGAACAATTCTTTTTGGCGGCGAAAAACGCACCGCGCCATGACTGACGGCTCCCACGGCGAGAACTCAGCATGCGCGTCAGGGACAACACCTATAAGCGCGGGGCGGAACAACTGACGAATGTCGCCGGGTTTCGTGCCCGGTTCAGATCGCCAGACGAAGATTGAACTAGCACATTAAAAGCCGTTTTTCGTGGCATTAGACTGCGGCCAGAAACGCCTGCCGGTGTCTCATTGCGTGCATGAGCCACCACTTTCCGCAACGACGTCACGTAGAGAGAGGGGAAGATGTCAGATACAACGCAACAGGAACCACGCACCACGGCGCCCGTCGTACGACTGCCGTTCGAGCGCGCCGAATACGCAGCGCGTATCGGCAAGGCGCGCAAGGCGATGCAGGCAGCGGGGATCGAGCTGCTGGTCGTGTCCGATCCGACCAACATGGCGTGGCTCACCGGTTACGACGGCTGGTCGTTCTACGTGCATCAGTGCGTGCTGCTCGCGCTGGACGGCGAGCCTGTCTGGTTCGGCCGTGGCCAGGACGCCAATGGTGCGAAACGCACCGTGTTCATGGAGCATGATCAGATCGTCGGTTATCCGGATCATTACGTGCAATCCGCCGAGCGGCATCCGATGGACTATCTTGCCCGCGAGGTGATCGAAGCGCGCGGCTGGGGCGCATCGAGGATCGGCGTGGAAATGGATAATTACTATTTCAGCGCCGCAGCCTGGCGCTCGCTCGTCGCTCATTTGCCGGCAGCGCAATGGCAGGATGCAACCGGCCTCGTGAACTGGCAGCGCGCGGTCAAGTCGCCGCGTGAAATCGAATACATGCGTGTGGCTGCGCGCATCGTCGAGAAGATGCATGCGCATATCGTCGAACGGATCGAGCCTGGCATGCGCAAGAACGACCTGGTCGCCGAAATCTACTCGGCAGGCATTACCGGCGTCGACGGTTACGGCGGCGACTATCCGGCGATCGTGCCGCTTTTGCCGACTGGCGCCGATGCCGCCGCCCCGCATCTGACCTGGGACGACACGCCCTTCGCAAAGGATGCCGGCACGTTCTTCGAAATCGCCGGCTGCTTCAAGCGCTATCACTGCCCGCAGTCGCGCACCGTGTACCTCGGCAAGCCGCCGAAGCATTTCATCGACGGCGAGCGCGCGGTGGTGGAAGGCATCGAAGCAGGTCTGGCCGCGGCCAAACCCGGCAACACGTGTGAAGACATCGCCAATGCGTTCTTCGCGATGCTGCACAAATACGGCATCGAAAAAAACAGCCGCTGCGGCTATCCGATCGGCGCGAGCTATCCGCCCGACTGGGGCGAGCGCACGATGAGCCTGCGGCCGGGGGACAAGACGGTTCTCGAACCGGGTATGACGTTTCACTTCATGCCGGGCCTGTGGCTCGACGACTGGGGGCTCGAAATCACCGAAAGCATCCTGATTACCGGGTCCGGCGTCGAGACCTTCTGCAACACGCCGCGCAAGCTGTTCGTCAAACCATAAGCCAGGTCGCCCCCTGTGCCACCGTGGTCCCCGCGATCGCGGCGCGCGCAGGGACAGGCCAAAGGGGAAACATGCTTCCGAAGACCATGAAAGCCGTCGTGCTGACCGCCCACGGCGGCCTCGAAAAACTCGTCTATCGCGACGACGTGCCGGTACCCGTTTGCAAAACGGGCGAGGTGTTGCTCGAAGTCACCGCTTGCGGGCTGAACAATACCGACGTATGGGTTCGCGAGGGCGCGTACGGTACCGACGACGACCCGCAAGCCGTCTCCACCTGGCGGCGCGGCCGCTCGACGTTGTCGTTTCCGCGCATCCAGGGCGCGGATATCGTCGGACGCGTGGTGGCCGTGGGCAGCGGCGTCAGCGATGCGCGTATCGGCGAACGCGTGATCGTCGATGCATCGATCTATAACCGCGACGACGACAGCCTCGCCGATATCGACTACATCGGCCACGGCCGCGACGGCGGGTACGCCGAATACACCGCGATCCCGGCGGAGAACGCGCATCGCGTCGATTCCGTGTACAGCGATGCCGAACTCGCAACGTTCTGGTGTGCGTATCACACCGGCGAACAGATGATCGAGCGCGCAAAGGTCAAACGCGGTGAAACGGTGCTGATCACGGGCGCATCCGGCGGCGTCGGCTCGGGCATCATCCAGCTATGCCGCGCACGGGGGGCGATTCCGTACGCCGTGGTCGGCCAGGGTAAGGAGGATGCGGTGCTCCAGCTCGGCGCAGAAGGCGCGATGCTGCGCGACAGCGAGAATTTCGCCGCGGAGGTCGAACGGATGACCGGCGGCCGCCCGGTCGATGTAGTGGCCGACCTGGTCGGCGGCGCGCTGTTCGGCAAACTGCTGAACGTGTTACGTCCGGAAGGCCGTTACACCACGGCCGGCGCCATCGCCGGACCGGTTGTCCAGCTCGACTTGCGCACGATGTATTTGAAGCAGTTGCAGCTTAACGGGTCTTCGCAAGGCACGCGCAGCGCCTTCAAACGAGTGCTCGACTATATCCAGACCGGCGCGATCAAGCCGGTTCTGGCCGCGACCTGGCCTTTGTCGAAGTTTCATGAAGCGCAAACGCAGTTCATGGCCAAGCGTTTCGTGGGCAACATCGTCGTGATTCCGGACCGGCATTACACGCAAGCCGCGAAACAGGCGTGAATGACCGATATGCAAGACACGCAGCCGGAACAGCGATCATCCGCTGTTCCGGCCGCGTTCTATTCACTTCCCACGATCATTGATTGAAGCGCCGGCCGCGCCGCGAACTGCGGCGCGCAAACCGGCACGCCTGTTCCTTACGCGGAAGCGGCCGGGGCCAGCACCTGGGACGCGACTTCATCCACCGCCTCACGCACCAGCTTCACGATCTCGTCGACCTCATCGCGCGTGGTGATCAATGGCGGCGCGAAGCCAAGGATGTCGCCGTGCGGCATGGCGCGCGCGATCAAGCCGCGTTGCAATGCGGCAGCCGAGACACGCGGACCGACCTTCAGTGCCGCATCGAACGGTTGACGACCGTCCTTGTCGGCCATGAATTCGAGCGCGGCCAGCATGCCCACGCCGCGCACCTCGCCGACCAGCGGATGGGAATCGAACGCCGCGTGCAGTTGTTCGAGCAGATATGCACCGGTTTGCGCCGCGTTTTCCGTGAGATTCTCGCGCTCGAGAATATCGAGGTTCGCGATTGCTGCTGCGGCGCAGATCGGGTGACCGGAGTAGGTCCAGCCATGACCCATCGCGCCGGATTCCTGCGACGCCTTGTCGATCACGTCCCACACGCCTTCGCTGACGATCACGCCCGACAGCGGCGCATACGCGCTCGTCAGGCCCTTCGCCACGGTAATCAGATCCGGCGTGATGCCGTAGTGTTGCGCGCCCATCTTCGAGCCGAGGCGACCGAAACCGCATACCACTTCGTCGCAGATCAGCAGAATGTCGTGCTTCTTCAGCACCTGCTGGATCGCCGCCCAGTAACCAGCAGGCGGCGGCAGGATACCGCCCGTGCCCATCACCGGTTCCGCGATGAAGGCAGCAATCGTATCCGCGCCTTCCTGCGCGATCAGCTTTTCCAGTTCCTCCACGCAGTAAGCAACGAATTGCGCCTCGTTCATGCCGGTCGGCGCCTGCCGATACCAGTGCGGACATACCGTATGCTTGACGCGCTCGATCGGCAAATCGAAAAACTGATGGAAGCTCGGCAAGCCAGTGAGACTGCCGGTGACGATGCCCGAACCGTGATATCCGCGCTGGCGGGAGATGATCTTCTTTTTGTTCGGACGGCCCTTCACGTTGTTGTAATACCAGACGAGCTTGATCTGTGTTTCGTTCGCGTCCGAACCAGACATGCCGTAATAGACCTTCTTCATGCCCTGCGGCGACCAGTCGATAATGCGCGACGACAGTTCGATGATCGTATCCGTCGAGTGGCCGACATACGTGTGATAGTAGGCGAGCTTCTTCGCCTGCTCGTAGATCGCTTCGGCAACCTCGGTGCGGCCGTAACCGATGTTCACGCAATACAGACCCGCGAAAGCATCGATATACGACTTGCCCTGATGGTCTTCGATGCGAATGCCTTTCGCGCCGGTCACGATGCGCCCGGGTAGTGCTCCGCTCGCATGGTCGTGTGCGTGCGTCGAGGGGTGCATGAAGTGCGCGCGATCGGCGTCGAAGAGTGTGTCGAGTTGGGTCATTGGGAGCTCCTTCGTGTAATCGATGAATGGATCGAGTGGGTTCACGCCGTGGCAGCGGCTGTGGTCGCAGCGGCGATGCGATGGGCGGGAAGACTGTCGGTGACCGGCAAGTCGAGTTGGCCGAGGCAGAAATAGCGGGTTTCGACAAACGGCTCGAAACCTTCGGCCCCGCCTTCGCGACCGAGTCCGGATGACTTGATGCCGCCGAACGGAATCGGCGCGCCGGTGAATTTCGCGCCGTTCACGGAGACCATCGCGAAGTCGAGACGGCGAATCAGCTGAAACACCGTGTTAAGGTCTTTTGCGCAGACATAGGCGGCGAGACCGTATTCGGTGTCGTTCGCGCGTTCGATGGCTTCGTCGAGCGAGTCGAAGGGCGAGACCGCCGAGATGGGCGCGAAGTTTTCTTCGTCATAGATGCGCATGCCGGGCGCGGCGTCCGCGACCACGGTCGGTTCGAAGAACCAGCCGCCGCGTTCATGGGCCGCACCGCCGACGGTAATACGCGCGCCCTTCGCCCTGGCGTCGGCGACGCGCTGCGCCGTGGTGTCGAATGCGGCTTGATGCATCAGTGGACCGATATCCACGTCCGCGTCGAATGCGGAGCCGACCCGTAGCGCCTTGACGGCCTCGCTATATTGCGTAACGAACGCTTCATACAGCGGCCGCGCGACAAAGATGCGATTGGCCGCGCAGCAATCCTGACCGGACGTTTGAAACTTCGCGGCGATCGCCACGCGCACGGCCTGATCGAGGTCCGCGTCTTCAGTCACGATGAAGGGCGCGTTGCCACCGAGTTCCAGCGCCGTCTTCTTGATGCCGGACTGGGCCGCCGTCTGCATGACCAGCGCACCGACGCGTGTCGAACCGGTGAAGCTCACCGAACGCACCCGGGTGTCGCGCACCAGCGTTTCCATCGTCATTTGCGGTTCGCCGAGCACGACATTGAATACGCCAGCAGGAAAACCGGCCTCTTCCGCAAGCTGTGCGAGCGCGAGCGCCGAAAACGGTGTTTCATGCGCGGGCTTCACCACCACGGTGCAACCGGCGGCGAGCGCGGCGGCTGCCTTGCGGGTAATCATCGCGCAGGGGAAATTCCATGGCGTGATCAGCGCGGCCACACCGACCGGTTCGATCACCGTGCCCAGCTGCGCGCCGTCGATATGCGTCGGAATCGTGCGTCCGTTCAGGCGCCGCACTTCGTGCGCGAACCATTCGACGAAACTCGCGCCATAGGCGATTTCGCCGCGTGCCTCGGCGAGCGGCTTGCCCTGTTCGAGCGACAGAATCGCAGCCAGATCATGCTGATGGCGCAGGATCAGCTCATACCAGCGCAGCAGCAGTGCCGAGCGTCTGGCGACCGGCAGCCAGCGCCATGTCGAGAAGGCACGCTGCGCCGCATCGACAGCTGCGGTGATTTGGGAGGCGTCGAGCATCGGCACGTGGCCGAGCACCTCCTGATTCGCCGGATTCTGCACGGCGACACTCGCGGCGCTCGCGCTATGTACCCAGCGTCCGTCGACGTAACACAGCGATTTGAATAAAACCGGATGACCCAGCAACATGACGACCTCCTGTGTGCGATGTATGTCTGTCACTGTACGTCCGGACACGGTGCGGTTTTTCCGGTTGTGGTGCCGCAAAGCCCATGTTTTTTCTGGAATTCGCCGCGACATGTGGCGATTTTCGGGCGCTCGCGGTGCGCTTCAACTGCCCTCGCCGATGGATTGTTCCGCCCAGTCCGGCAAACCTTCCGCGCGGCTCTTCACCACCTTCGTGACGATGTACGTAAAGTACTTTTCGATACCCAGTTCGTCGGTGAGCAGCGAATCGATGAACCGCTGATAGTGGTCGATGTCGCGCGACATCACGTGCATCACATAGTCGACACCGCCGCCCGTCGCGTGGCATTGCACGACCTCCGGCGCGGCGGCGACCCGTTCCTCGAAACGCCGCATGTCCTGCGCGGTGTGGCGCGCCAGCGTGACCTCGACCACCACGCGGCTGCCCTTGAAGGCGCGCACCCAGTCGATATCGGCGCGATAACCGCGAATCACACCGCCCTCTTCCAGGCGCTTGACGCGCTCCCACGCCGGCGAAATCGACAGGTTGATCTCCTCGGCCAGACGCGACTTGGTGATGCGTCCGTCGTCCGCGAGGATGCGCAAAATCGCCAGATCGTAGCGGTCGAGTTTCATCGCGCGATCAGACCGTCACCGGTATGCCACGTTCGACGACGTCGGCCACCACCGCCACCGTGTCGCCTGTCCGCACGAGCCCCGGAAAATGCCGGGCCGCGAGCATGCCGGCGCGGCGCGCGCGATATTCGACGGGCGCCACGCCGGTGCGCGAAGCATCGTAAATTCGCGCGATGACTTCGCCCTTTTCGACCATCTCGCCAAGATCCTTGCACAACTCCAGCAGACCGTCGTGTTCGCTCGTCGTAAAGCAGGTGCCGTCGGGCATGTCGAGCAGCGTCGTGCTGCGCGGAGCCTGACGCCCGGCTTCGTCCTGCCTGAGAATGCCTGCATGCTGCAGGAAACCCCGCACGCCGCGCTCCGCCACCGCCACGCTTTCCACCGTCGCCGTACCGCCACCGCCGAGTTCGGTCGATACGAACACCTTGCCCGCTTCCTCGACCGCCGTGTCGTACAGGCCGACGCTATCGAGTTCGAGCATCCGCATCGAATACGGCGCGCCGAACGCGCCCATCGCCGCTTCGCAGCGGGCCTGCTGGCCGGCATCCGGCAACAGGTGAATCGCGGCGAACGGCACGAAGTCGAGCGTGCGGCCGCCGGCGTGCAGATCGAGCACGTAATCGGCGAGCGGCAGCAAATAGCGTTGAAAGTAATCGGCGATTTTCTCGGTGATCGTGCCGTCCGGTTTACCGGGGAAGCTGCGATTCAGATTGCCGCCGTCGATCGGCGACGTGCGGCTACCCGCGCGAAACGCCGGAAAATTCATGAACGGCACGATGATCACGCGCCCTTGCACGTCGTTGGCTTTCAACGCGGTGGCCAGTTTCGACAACGCGATAGGGCCTTCGTATTCGTCGCCGTGATTGCCGCCGGTGAGAAGCGCCGTCGGCCCCTCGCCGTTGCGGATCACCGTGACCGGAATCATCTCCGCGCCCCACGCGGACGCGTCGTGCGAATGTGGCAGCTTCAGAAAGCCGTGTTGTTCGCCGTCGGCATTGAAATCGACCGTCGGCTGAACGGGCGATGCACGCATAGGCATGACGCCCTCTCGAACAGCTTGCGCACCTGCGCTCGCGTTCCGCTCCCATTGTGTTGTTTCAGACATCGTCCCCTCTCAGCGCTTTACATCATTGCGGAAAATCATCCCCGCGCCCGCGGCGCGCGCCCGCTTCAACGCGAGCGCGGCAATCGCGGTGTCCTGCGCGCCGGTGCCGGTCAGGTCGCAGATCGTCACGTCGGTTTCATTGGCGCGGCCCACGGCCTGTCTGGCAATCACCTGACCCAGCTCCACTATCGCGGCGTCGGCGCGCATCAGGCCGGCATTCAGCGCGTGATGCAATTCGCCCAGCACGCGCGTTTGCTGCTCGCAGTCACACACATAACGTGCCGCCGCGAGCGCTGCCGGTGCGATTTCATTCTTGTGCCCGGCGTCCGAACCCATCGCCGTGATGTGCAAACCCGGATGCAGGTCTGCGGCTTCGATCAGCGGTGTGCGGCTTGGCGTGGTGGTGATCGCGATGTCTGCTTCGGCGAGCGCATGATGGACATCGCGTGCAACATCGCATGGCACGCCGGACGAGGCGGTCATCTCCGCAGCGAAACGCCGCGCGCTGGCCGGATCACGCGCCCATACGCGGACGTGTTCGACGCGACGCACGAGCATCAACGCCCGCAATTGCAGACCTGCCTGCTCGCCGGCGCCAAGCACCGCGACTTGCGGCGTGTGCTGCTTTGCCAGCCAACGGGCCGCGACCGCGCCGGCAGCAGCCGTGCGCACGGTCGTCAGATAACCGTTGTCGAGCAGCACCGCTTCAGTCAGCCCCGTCTTTGCCGACAACACCAGCATCAGCCCGTTCAGACTCGGCAAACCGAGCGACGGGTTGCTGAAAAATCCAGGACTCACCTTGATCGCGAAGCTGTCGAAGCGCGGCAGCCAGGCCGTCTTGACGTCGACTTCGCCGTTGTGTTCGGGCAGATCGAGACGCAGGACCGGCGGCATCGCGACGGCTTCGGTCGCGAGTGCGAGAAAGGCTTCCTCCACCTGGTCGATGGCGGCAAGGTCGAGCGGCACGAGTTCCCGAAGCTGGGCTTCGCCGAGGAGCGTGATAGAAGTCATGAGGCAATGTGCGTGGCGGGTTGGGTCGGCGCGGCATCGACGATTCGGCGATGCTGGTCCATATCGATGTTGGCGCCCGTCACGACAAGCACGAGCGGGCCACGTTTGATGCGTCCGGCAGGCAACGCGCCATCGAGCAAGGCGGCGATGCCGACAGCCGCCGCACCTTCCACGACGAGCCGTTCGTGCCGGTACGCATGGGTGATGCCGCGTGCGATCGACGCCTCGTCGAGCAACACGGCCTCATCGATCAGATCGCGCGTGAGTGCGTACGTATAGCGGTTTTCGAGTCCGATGCCGCCACCGAGCGAATCGGCGAGCGTTTCGACTTCCTCGACCTGCACCGGCCGGCCGGCCTCGAGGCTCGCATGCATCGCGGCGCCGCGCGCCATCGTCACGCCGGTCAGGCCGATCGCGCGATTCGCGCTTTTCGCGGCGAACGCAATGCCCGCAAACAGGCCGCCACCGGACAGCGGCACGACGATGTTCGCTACATCCGGCAACGCCTCGACGATTTCGAGTCCGATCGTCGCCTGTCCGGCGATCACATGTAAATCATCGAACGGCGGGACGTAGGCAAAGCCTTCTTCGCGTACCAGCCGCAACGCTTCAAGTTCTGCCTCGTCCTGGCTTTTGCCGATGATCCGCGCTTCGGCGCCGAGTGCGCGCACGGCTTTGACTTTATTGTCCGGCACGAGCGTCGACATGCAGACCGTCGCGTCGATACCGAGCGCGCGGGCCGCATAGGCAACCGCGCGACCATGATTGCCCGTCGAGGCGGTCACGACTTTCCGGCAGCCCTGTTCCGCGAGTCGAGCGAGTGCGCTGGTGGCGCCACGCAGCTTGAAACTGCCGGTCGGCTGCACGATTTCGAGTTTCAGGAACACCGGCGTGTCCGCTCTCGCCGACAAACTCTGCGATTCGACGAGCGGCGTACGACAAACGCGCCCCTCGATACGGCGACGCGCGCGGTAGACATCGGCTAACGACAGAACAGACATGAACGCCCTGCACGAATGGGTTCAGTTCCGATGCGCTCGCGCCTGCGTTGTCACGCTGATTTGCGGCCGCATCGTTCTCATGCAGCCCAGTCTAATGTTCTATAAAACGATTTCCATTGTCCTAGTTCATTTCATGCGAGCACCGCGAAATCCGCTCGATAAAATCAGGTGAAATCGTGCACCTGCGGGAACTGCTCGAACACGTCGCGCATCGTTTCCAGCGCGCTTTTATAGGTCTCTTCGCCGACCTCGGCACCGACGCAAACGCGTACCGCATTCGGCCGGTCCGCGTCGCGCACCAGAAATGGATCAGGCGACGTCACGGCGATATCGCGGTTGCGCAGCTCCCTCACCAGACGGTCGGTGCGCCAGTGATCGGGCACGCGCAGCCACGCGGATAGCGCCTGCGGATGTGCGCCGAGCACATAGCTGCCCAGCGTTTTCTGCAATTGTGCCTGACGCCGGCCTAAAAGTTCGCGTTGTATTTCCACGAGCCGTGCAGCCGTTCCGTCCATGATCCAGCGCGCCGTCACCTCGGCCATTGGCGGCGTCGCCATCCAGCTGCTCACGCGCAGCACGCTTTCCGCGCGCAGCGCGAGCCGCCGGGGCGTGGCGAGGTAGCCGATGCGCAAGCCGGCCATCACCGACTTGGTCATGCTCGTGCAATAGAACGACAGGTCGGGAATCAGACTCGAGATCGGCGTGGAGGCTTTGGCGGGCAAAGGGCCGTAGACATCGTCCTCGATCACATAAACGCCGTAGCGTTCGGCGATTTTCGCGATCGCGCGCCGCCGCGAGTCGGGCATCAGCGCGACCGTGGGATTGTTCAGCGTAGGCGTGCAGACGAGCGCCGTGATGCGTTCGCTATCGCACATCTCCTCGAAATGTTCGGGGTGAATGCCGTGCTCGTCGATTTCGAGGCCCTTCAGCGTAAAACCCAGTACGTTCGCGGAGCCGATCACGCCATGATCCGTGAGGCTCTCGCACAACACCGTGTCGCCCGGCCCGACCAGCGAAGCCAGCGCCAGAAAGATGCCGTGCGCGGCGCCGTTCGTGACGAGCAGCGTATCCGTAGAAGCCGGCATGCCCAACGACGCGAGCCACGCGACCCCCGCCTGGCGATGATGCTCGAAGCCCGCAATGGGGCGAAACGCGCGAATCCAGGGCTGGTCGTCGAGCGTCGAAAGCGTCGCGCACACCTTGCGCCACATGGCGTCGTGTTCCGGCGTATGGATGATGCGCGCGATCGAAAAGTCGACCACCGAGCGCTCGGCCGTGTCGAGCATATAGCTCGACATGGTTTCGGTGACGCGCGCCGCCACGAAACTGCCGCGCCCCACCTCGCAACGGATCAGCCCTTGCCGTTCCAGTTCCTTATAGGCATTGGTCACCGTTTGCACGCTGATTGCCAGTTCCGCGGCGACATCGCGCTGCGGTGGCAACCGCGCGCCCGCCGGCAGCGACGCGTTTTCGATGTCGCCCGCGATTGCCTTGACGAGCCGCTTGTATTTCGATTCCACGCCATGCACCGCACGCACGGCATCCCGCCACTGCTCGATCGCCACTGCCGTCCCCTGTTGTCCGGTCGCGCATTGGTGCGCGCCCCTCCAATAGTGCCGCCAAACAGTGCATGAAAATTATTGTCCTAGAGCATTAGCAAACAAAAATATGGCTTTGTATGCTGCGTTCACGGATGCGGTGCCGGGCGGGTGCAATCAGCGGCAACGCTGACCTTTGCCTGTCGCGGCGCATGATGCACCGCGACATTCAACACGCCACGGAACGGGATCGATATGAAAGCGAAGCGCACTTCAGGATTGCCGGGAGCCCTCTGCATCGCCGCCGCGGCGCTGGCGATGCAGGCGCAGGCCGCATCGGCGGAAACGACGTTGCAGCGCATCCAGCGCACCGGCGAGGTGCGCATCGGCTATGCAAACGAAGCACCGTTTGCCTACACGACCCCCGACGGCAAGGTCACGGGTGAATCACCGGAAATCGCCCGCAAGATTTTCGCCAGAATGGGCGTGAAGAAAGTGGACGGCGTGCTGACCGAATGGGGTTCGCTGATTCCGGGCCTGCGCGCGGGCCGCTTCGACGTCATCGCCGCCGGCATGTACATCACGCCGGAACGCTGTAAACAGGTGGCGTTCGCCGATCCGCAATACCAGATCCAGGACACGCTGCTCGTGCTGAAGGGCAATCCGAAGAACCTGCACAGCTTCGGCGATATCGGCAAACAGCCCGACTTGAAGCTCGCGGTGATGGCCGGTGCCGTCGAGCTCGCCAATTCGCGCGATGCGGGCGTGAAAGACGCCCAGTTGCTGCAGGTGCCCGACACCACCGCGGAACTGCAGGCCGTGCGCACGCGCCGCGCCGATGCGGCCGCCGGCACGACGTTGACGATGAAAGGCCTCGCCGCCAAGGACGCCGACCAGGTGGAAGCCGTCGCGAAGTTCACGGACGATCCCAGGCACACCGGCTACGGCGCGCTCGCGTTCCGTCCGGAGGATACCGATCTGCGCGACGCGGTCGACAAGCAACTGCACGCGTGGCTTGGCACGCCCGACCATCTGCAAACCGTCGCTCCGTTCGGCTTCGACAAAACGAATCTGACGACGCGCAGCGCCGCGGACATCTGCGGCAAGTAGCGGCCGGCGAGCACGATGCCCGGCTCATCGGCAAGGTCGTATCGAAGGCCGGCGCATGCCTGTCATGAGCCAGTCATGATGCGTAAGGCACGCGCAGCCGCGCGCTGTCATGCAAGCGAGGAACCGCATGCGTGAACTGTTTCCCCTGCTGCTCCAGGGCACGCTCGTCACGATCGGGATCGCCGCGTGCAGCACCGTTCTCGCCATCGTCATGGCGTTCGTCGCCACGGCCGCGAAGCTTGCACGGTGGGCGCCGCTGCGCTGGCTCGGCAACGCCTATGTCGAGATCTTTCGCGGCACCTCGTTGCTCGTGCAACTGTTCTGGTTTTTCTTCGTGCTGCCGCTGCCGCCGTTCAGGATCGAGATGACGCCGTTTACCGTCGCGATCGTCGGGCTGGGTTTGCACTACGGCGCGTACGGCTCGGAAATCCTGCGCGGCGCGCTGCGCTCGGTGCCGGGCGCCCAGTTCGAGGCAGCGCTCGCGCTCAATCTGTCGCCGCTCACCCGGATGCGCCGCATCATCCTGCCGCAAGCCATGATCAACGCGTTGCCGCCCGCCACCAATCTGATGATCGAGCTGCTCAAGGGCACCTCGCTGGTATCGCTGATCACGCTGTCGGACTTGACGTTTCGCGCCCGGCAACTCGACGAGGCCACCTTCAAGACCGCACAGATTTTCGCGCTCACGCTGGTCATCTACTTCGTACTCGCGCAGATTCTCGTCGCGTTGATGCGGCATTTCGAGCGGCGCGTGAGCCATGGCATCAATCAGAGGGCCGTGCGATGAACGGCTTCTTCGATTTGCGCTTCTTCGATCTGCATTACGCAGCGCGGATTCTGCCCGCGCTGCTGCGCGCGTCGATGTACACGATCCTCATCACGTTGGTCGGCTTTGCCATCGCGCTGGTGCTCGGACTCGTGCTCGCGGTGCTGCGGCGCAGCCCGGTCAAGGCGGTTTCGCGCACTACCGGTTTTGTCGTCGAATTCATTCGCAGCACGCCGTTGCTCATTCAGGTCTATGTGCTGTTCTACGTGCTGCCCGTGTACGGCATCACGATGTCCGCGCTGACGACGGGCACGGTCGGTATTGCGCTGCACTATGCGTGCTACACCTCCGAGGTGTATCGCGCCGGCCTGAACGGCGTGGCGCGCGGCCAGTGGGAAGCGGCGTGCGCGCTGTCGCTCTCGCCGTGGCGCACGTATAGCGGCGTGATCCTGCCGCAGGCGATTCGCCAGGTGATTCCGGCGCTCGGCAATTATCTGGTGGCGATGTTCAAGGACACGCCGGTGCTATCCGCGATCACCGTGGTCGAACTGATGCAGCAGGCGAAGAACATCGGCTCCGAAACGTTTCGCTATCTCGAACCGATCACGCTGGCGGGCATCTTCTTCCTGCTGATCAGCGTGACCTTCGCGCACCTCGTGCGCCGGCTCGAAATCGGATTGAGGTTGCCGTGATCACGAAGACCGACCTCGATGCCGTTGCCCCTACCCCTTCACAGCGGAACCTGTCCGTGGAGAAGCAGATGAAACGAGGCGATCCCGCCGCCATGCTGGGGCCGCGGACCGGCGCGCCAAGCGAAGCACCGATGGTACGCTTTTCCGGCGTGACGAAGCGCTACGGCGCGCTGACGGTACTCGACGAACTCGATCTGGAAATCGCCCGCGGTGAGAAAGTGGCGATTATCGGCCCGAGCGGTTCGGGCAAATCGACGCTGTTGCGCGTGCTGATGACCCTCGATCCGCTGACCGACGGCATGATCGAAGTGGACGGCGAACCGCTCATGCACATGCACAAGAACGGCGTGCTGGTACCGGCATCGCTCAGGCATCTGCGGCGCGTGCGCAGCAAGATCGGCATGGTGTTCCAGAACTTCAACCTGTTTCCGCACATGACCGCGCTCGCCAACACGATCGAAGCGCCGATTCAGGTGCTGGGGCTCTCGCGCCAGGAAGCGACCGAACGCGCTCGCGAACTGCTCGCGCTGGTCGGCCTCGAGGACAAATGCAATCATTACCCGTCGCAGCTATCCGGCGGCCAGCAGCAGCGCGTGGCCATTGCGCGCGCGCTGGCAATGCGGCCGAAGGTGATGCTGTTCGACGAAGTGACGTCGGCGCTCGATCCTGAACTATGCGGTGAAGTGCTGAACGTGATCCGGCGCCTCGGCAGCGAGCACGATCTGACGATGCTGATGGTCACGCACCAAATGGGCTTCGCGCGTGAATTCGCGGACCGTGTGTGCTTTTTCTCGGAGGGGAAGATCATCGAGCAGGGTCCGCCGCAACAGTTCTTCGCCGCGCCCCAGCATGAACGGACGCAGCAGTTCCTGCGGGCCGTGAAGGAAGCGATTTGAGATTTTTACCCGTGCTGTACGTTAATCCGTCAGCAAACGCGGCGCGGGCCGCCCGCGGGCAGCATGAACGGGCCTGACGCAACCTTGCAGGTGGGGCGTCGGCCGGGTCGGCTGACCGACACAATGCGTCATGCGCCCGGGATTCGCGCAGGCGCCCCCCAGGCAGGGTCGGAATTTACATCACTCGTTTTCGTCGAAGTAGTGAATTGGCTTTATCCGACGAGCTTAATTCTTAAAAGTTACGCCAAAACCTACGCCGATCGTAGCGATCCTGATGCGCGGTCCAACTCCGGGCCAACACTCGGTCGGCGCGATTCTCGTCGTCGCACCGCTGCGCCTGCGTTCACTTGGAGTTCGCTTGATCGATGAACAGTACGTGCCCGCTGTTGAATGCGCTTGCCGTAGGGTTGCGATGTTACCTGAACAGGTATAATATGTTGACATGGCCGACAAAGAAAAACCTCTCGAATGGATTGCGAGCAGCTACAAGGACCTGATGGCGTTGCCGTCCGATGTTCGCCGGCGCTTCGGTTACGCGCTGTCGTTAGCGCAGATGGGCGACCAGGACGATGCGGCAAAGGTGCTCAAGGGCTTCGGCGGAGCCGGCGTGCTAGAGGTCGTCGAGGATGATACCGGCGGCACGTACCGGGCCGTCTATACAGTCAAGTTCGCTGAGGCGGTGTTTGTCCTGCACTGCTTCCAGAAAAAGAGCAAGAGTAGGATCGCCACGCCGAAAGGCGATATGGACATCATTCGCGCTCGGTTGAAAGTGGCCGAAGGATTAGCACAGGAGCTACGAAATGAAAAAACGAATCATTGAAGGCGTCGAGGTTCAGCGCGGTTCGGGCAATGTCTATGCCGTCCTCGGCTTGCCCGATGCAGAAAAACTGAAGATCAAGACCGGCCTGGTAATCGAAATCAGAAAAGCCATGCGTGCCCTCGGACTCACTCAACAAGCCGCAGCGAAACGCATGGGCATTCCGCAACC
>CALFSF010000094.1 GCA_937917025.1 uncultured Paraburkholderia sp. | reverse complement strand
CGGCGTCTCAAGATTCAGAAGGCGCGGCAACACGCGCCCAAACCCGCTCGCGTCCAGCACAAATCGTGCATGCACCTTGTACGTGTTGCCCGCTTCGTCCTCGACCTCCAGCACCGGCGCATCGCCCGTCTGCATCGCGCGCACGGTGTGCCCAAAGCGCACCTCGGCACCCGCCTTCGCGGCACAACCAATCAGCAGGTTGTCGAACGTCCCCCGCTCGACCTGATACGTCGTGCCCCATCCTGGCGTGTGCTTGTCGCGGAAATCGAACGAAGACGCGCGCTCGCCCGAGATGAAATGCGCGCCGTTCTTGTACTGAAACCCGGCCTCGACGACGGCCTGCAACATGCCCGCCTCTTCGAGGTAAGCCATGCTCTGCGGCAACAGACTCTCGCCAATCGAAAACCGCGGAAAATGCTGACGCTCCAGCACCAGCACGGAACGCCCGGCCTTCCTGAGCAACGCGGCAGCAACCGAACCCGCCGGCCCCGCGCCAATGATCGCGACATCCACCGCATCGCCCATCTTCGTATGAGTATCAGTGTTCATATTCAACGTAACCCTCTTCTGGTAATCCGCGGTTGTTCCAGACAGACCGCGCCCTGTACCCATCATCCCCTCACGCGCCATCAACTTCCCATTACAATGACGCGAAAATCAGTCAATAGACCATTACATCGCGACGAGGAGGCCACATGTCGCCAACCGAAACTTCCCGCGTGCCATACGTGCCGGAAACGGCCTTCGGCATCTGGTTCCTGCGAACCCATACGTGGGAACACCACGTGCTGCGCGTCGCGATCAACGACCTCAAGCGCCTGATCGATACGCCGCTGCCAGCCGCCCCCGTCATCGTCGATGCGGGTTGCGGCCAGGGCATCTCGTTTCGCCTGCTCGCCGAAACGTTCAGGCCGGCACGCATTGCCGGCATCGACTTTCATGAACCCTCGCTCGCGCTCGCGAGAAACGCAGCCCGCGCCTGTCCGCCGCACGTGGCCATCGATGTCATGCACGGCGACTGCGCGAGCCTGCCATTGCCCAACGCCAGCGCCGATATCGTGTTCTGCCATCAGACGTTCCATCATCTCGTCGAGCAGGAACGTGCGCTGGCGGAATTCCGTCGCGTGCTGAAACCGGGTGGCGTACTGCTCTTCGCGGAATCGACCGATGCGTACATCAAATCCTGGGTCATCCGTCTGCTGTTCCGCCATCCGATGCATGTGCAGAAAAGCGCTGACGGTTACCTCGACATGATCCGCGGCGCCGGCTTCACGTTCGGCGAACGCAACGTCTCACTGCCCTATCTCTGGTGGAGCCGCGCCAGAGACTTCGGTCTCATCGAACGGCTCGGCCTGCATCGTCCGCAACCCGGCAAGCGTCGCGAAACGCTCGTCAACGTGGCCGCGATCCGCACGCCCTGACGCGGGTGTGGCAGCGCGCTGAATGCCACGCTGCCACACCAATCACACACGCACTTACTTCTTCAACGTCACCACGTCGCCCTTCAGCGCGACACCCGCCACCACGGCGCCCGCGCCGCACGTGTATTCGGTCGCGCTCTCGCGCTCTTCGTTCTTGTAGTTGCTCTTGATGTTGATGACGGCGTTGCCGCCTTCCTTGCGCGCACGCTCCTGCAACTCGATCACGGCTGACAGAAACACGTGCTGGCACGCGGCGTCATCGCTCTTGCCGAACGCGTTGGTCTTCTTGTTGGTCGCGAACTCGCCGAACGACTTCACGACGCCCGGATGCGGCTGGCCCGCGAAATACAGCCGGATATCGTCGCCGACCTTGCCCGGCTCGCTCTTCAGCGCCGCGTCGATCGGGAAATTGTGTACGGTGTCGCGCGCGAAGGCTTGACCCGTCATCAACGACGCAAAGACCGCAGCAAACATCAAATGGCGTTTCATGATCATGTTCCCTGTTTTATCAGTTGGTTTCGAGGACAACAGCATCGCCGCGCAGACGCAGCGCGGCAGCGGAACCACTCACGCCACACGTGAAATCCGTCGCCGACGCGGTTTCGGTGCTATGAAAACTCGTGCGGATATTGATGATCGCGTTGGCGTTGTGGTCATGCGCATACGTGCGCAACCTGTCGACCGCTTCGCCTGGCGCGCGATTGCACGCGGTCGTTTGATCGTCGGTCCTGCGCGCGATACGCGCGGATTCCGATGCGTCGCCGAGCCGGCTCCGGACCGCCGGGTGCGCTTCATCGCCAAAGAACAACGCGATATCGGCGCCCGACTGCGGCTGTGCGACGGCCTGCTTGCGCTCTCCCGAAGCAGCCTGCCCGAGCACGGCCGGCAACGGCAACGACTTCACTTCGGTTCCAGCCTGCGCGGTCCGGGACAGGGCCACGAACGCGACCGCAATCGCCATGGCGCCGTGTGTGTAACGCATCTTCATTGTTATTTCCCTCGTTATGATTTGCTCTTCTTATACTTCAGGCACCTTTCCAGGCACTCAACATCAGACTCGCACAACTCCCGCCAAACCCGAATGAAATCGACATCGCCGTATCGATCGCCGCTTCGCGCGATTCACGCACGAGCGGCAAGCGGTCGAGGCCCAGCGCCGGATCGGGTGTCTCGATCCCTGCCGTTCCGGCGATGAAACCGTCACGCATCATCAGCAGCGCGTAGATCGCCTCGTGCGCGCCGCATGCGCCAAGCGGATGCCCGGTCAATCCCTTCGTCGAGGAAAACGCGGGAATCTCCGCACCGAATATTGCCTGCAGCGCGAGCAGTTCTTCGGCGTCGCCACGCGGCGTCGAGGGTGCGTGCGTGTTGATGTAGTCGGGACGCGCGCCGGATTCGTCGAGCGCCTCGCGCATCGCGCGCGCAATGCCGCTCGCGCGCGGCGTGACCATTCCGGCGCCGTCGGTGCAATGACCAAAACCGGTCAGCTCGGCGTAAATACGCGCGCCGCGCGCGAGCGCGTGCTCCAGCGATTCGAGCACCAGCACGCCACCGCCCGACGCCATCACGAAGCCATCGCGCGCCACGTCGTACGGACGCGATGCGCTATCGGGCGTGTCGTTGAAGCGGCGCGACAACGCGCCCATCGCGTCGAACATCAGCGTCATGTTGTCGTGCAGCGATTCGCTGCCGCCCGCAAGCACGATGTCCTGGCGGCCCGTCTGGATCAACTGCATCGCCTGCCCGATCGCGAGCGACGAAGTCGTACACGCGGACGATGGCGAATACGTGACGCCCTCGATGCCGAACACCTGTGCGACATTCGCTGAAGCGGTGCTGCTCATCGCCTGCGGCACGGTATAGGGCGGCGTTTTCTCGACGCCGCGTGCATTGGCGACCGCCATCGCCGCATCGTAGGTCGACATCGTGCCGACGCCCGAGCCGATCACGGCGCCCGCGCGCGGCGAGCGCAACGCAGCGGGATCGAGCGCGGCGTCATCGATCGCCTTGCGCGCGGCATGGGCCGCGAAACGCGCGGTGTCGCCCATGAAGCGTTCGAGCTTGCGATCGAACGGCGCCTCGTTCGCCACGGATGCCACACCGGCCACCTGGCTGCCAAAACCGCGCCCGCGCCATGCGTCGATACGCGTGATGCCGCCGCGCCCCGTGCGCAGTGCGGAAGACACTTCGTCGAGCGCATTGCCAAGACACGACACGATGCCCATGCCGGTCACGACGACGCGCTGCGGGCCGCGCCTTGCCGTCACGCTCACGGCACGCGCCTGAAAATCAGCGACGTATTGATGCCGCCGAACGCGAAGTTGTTGCTCATCACGTGTTCGGCGTCGATCGTGCGGCCTTCGCCGATGATGTAGTCGAGCGGCGCGCAGGCCGGATCGACATCGGTCAGATTCAGCGTGGGCGCATACCAGTTGCGCTTCATCATCTCGATCGTCCACCATGCTTCGAGCGCGCCGCACGCGCCGAGCGTGTGGCCGACATAGCTTTTCAACGAACTGATCGGCATGTGCGCGCCGAACGTCTGCGCGGTCGCGTGGCTTTCCGCGACGTCGCCGCGATCGGTCGACGTGCCGTGCGCGTTCACGTACGCAATCGCCTCGGGCGGAAGCTGTGCGTCCTGAAGCGCGAGCCGCATCGCGACGGCCATCGTCGCCGCGGTGGGCTGCGTCATATGCGCGCCATCCGAGTTGCAGCCGAAGCCGACGATCTCCGCGTGAATGCGCGCGCCGCGCGCGAGCGCATGCTCGTACTCTTCGAGCACGAGCGTCGCCGCGCCTTCGCCGACAACGAGACCGTCACGCGCGACGTCGAACGGACGCGGCGTGAGATGCGGCTCGTCGTTGCGCGTGCTCGTCGCGTAGAGCGTGTCGAATACGGCGACCGCGGGCCCGGACAGTTCCTCGGCGCCGCCCGCGAGCATCAGCGTCTGCTTGCCGGTTGCGATCGCTTCGTACGCGTAGCCGATTGCCTGGCTGCCCGACGCGCACGCGCACGACGTCGGCACGATGCGTCCCTTCAGCTCCCAGAACAAACCGACGTTCACGGCCGTGGTGTGCGGCATCATCTGCACGTAGCTGTTCGACGTGACGTCGCCCATCGAGCCGGTTTCGAGCATCGTGCCGAACGCGCGGATCGGCTGCACCGATCCGGACGACGAGCCGTAAGCGACACCCATGCGGCCATCGCTGATCGTCGGGTCGTCGATGAGGCCCGCGTCGGTGAGCGCCAGTTCGCTCGCGCGCACCGAGTACATCGATACGAGGCCCATCGAACGCGTCTTCTTGCGCGGGTAGTGCGAGGGCAGCGTGAATTCGGGCAGCGGACACGCGAGCCGCGTATGCAACGATTCGAAGTAATCCCATTCGGGCATGCGCCGGACGGCGTTGCGGCCGCTGCGCAGCGTGGCCTCGATGCCGTCCCACGCACTGCCGAATGCCGTGACGCCGCCCATCCCGGTAATGACGACGCGCTTCATCAGATCATCCCGCCGTTCACGCCGATGACCTGCCGCGTCACATACGAAGCGGCGTCGGACATCAGGAAGCTCACCACGGAAGCCACCTCGGCCGGCTGGCCGACACGGTTCATCGGCACGGTTTTCAGCGCATGGTCGAGCGGCATGTCGTCGAGCATGCCCGTATCGATCAATCCGGGCGCCACGCAGTTCACCGTGATGTTGCGCGACGCAAGTTCGACGGCCAGCGCCTTGCTCGCGCCGATCAGGCCGGCTTTCGCCGCGCTGTAGTTCACCTGGCCGCGATTGCCGATGACACCGGACACCGACGCGATCGTGACGATGCGGCCGCCCTTCTTCGCGCGCACCATCGGCATCGTCAGCGGATGCACGACGTTGTAGAACGCGTCGAGACCGGTTTCGATGACGATGTCCCAGTCTTCTTCGGTAAGCGCGGGGAACGCCGCATCGCGCGTCACGCCGGCGCTGCACACGATGCCGTAGTACGGTCCGTATGTGCCGACATCGGCTTCGAGCACCTCGCGGCACGCGGCGCGCTCGCGCACGTCGAACTGCAGCACGCGCGCCGTGCCGCCCTGCGCCGCGATGCCGGCCGTCACGGCCTCGGCTTCGCTGCGTCCGGTGCGGCAATGCACGGATACCGTGAAGCCGTCGGCGGCCAGCTGGTAGGCAATCGCGCGGCCGATACCGCGGCTTGCACCGGTTACGAGAACACGCCGGCTCATGTGCTTAAGCTCCCTTCGATGAATGACTGAAAATCGGTTGGCTGATACACCTTGATCACGGCTTGCGCGCAGCACACGCCATCGTGATCGATCGTGCATTCGTACGCGCCGTGGCCTTCCTCGCTACGCAGCAGTTCTTTCGCCTCGATCGTGAGGCGCGCGCCTGCCGGAAATGCGGGCACGAGCGCGCGGTAGCTGCGCGAGCCGAGCAGCACGCCAGGACGCGCCCGCCCACCCGCACGCATCGCGAGGAGCGCGACGTGCGCGGCAATGGCCTGCGCCATCAGTTCAATGCCGATCCACGCGGGCATCGCGCCGTCGACGTCGACGTACCACGCGCCGCTTTCGACGTGCGCGCTCGCGCTCAGCGTTTCGTCGGTGCATGTCAGCACGGCGTCGACCAGCAGCATCGTGCCGCGATGCGGCAGGATCGTTTCGATCGACCCGAACGGAGCCGGCGTCGCGCCCGCTTCCGGTTCGACAGGCATCGCGTGAAGGCTGGCGGTTGAGATATCCATCGCGTCCATTACCGTCCGAGAATCAGGCTGACGTTGCTGCCGCCAAAGGCGAACGAGTTGCTCATCACGTGCTGCGGGCCGGCCGTGCGCGACAGATAACGCGCGCGCTCCACGAGATCGAGCGCGGGCAGCGCGGCATCGGCCTCACCGTCCCATACGTGCCCTGGCAGCGCGACGTCATCGCGGGCGAGCGTGAGCCACGCGAAGCCGAGCTCGGTCGCGCCCGCCGCGCCGAGTTGATGGCCGGTGAGCGGCTTCGTGCCGCTCGTCGCCACGCCGTCCACGAAAACGCGCGACATCAGATGCGCTTCCATTTCGTCGTTCTTGCGCGTGGCGGTGGCGTGCAGATTCACGTAGCCGATCGCCGACGGCGCCAGCCCCGCGTCATCCAGCGCGGCGCGCAATGCCATTTCGCCGCCGATGCCCTGCGGGTCCGGCGCGGAAATATGATGCGCGTCGCTCGATTCCCCCGCGCCCGCGAGCCGCACGGCATCCTCGTCGCGGCTCATCAGGAACACGGCCGCACCTTCGCCAACGTTGATGCCGTTTCGGTTGCGGCTCATCGGATTGGTGCGCGCGTTGCTCGTCGATTCGAGCGACGCGAAACCCTGCACGGTCAGCTCGCACAGCGAATCCACACCGCCGACGATCACCGCATCGCAAAGCCGCAGTTGCAGCAGCCGTCGCGCCGAAACGAACGCCTTGGCGCTCGACGTGCATGCGGTCGAGATCGTGAATGCCGGCCCGTGAATGTCCAGCACGGCCGCGGCGAACGGTGCGACGGTGCCGATTTCCATTTGCCGGTAGTTGAAATTCGCGGGCAGTGCGCCCGCCTGCGCCTGATGGACGAACGCGGTTTCAGCCGAATCGATGCCGGAGGTGCTCGTGCCCAGCACGACACCGATACGGCCCGCGCCATACCGTTCGCGCGCCGCCTGAACCGCGGGTTCGATCTGCTGCAATGCGGCGAGCAGCAGGCGGTTGTTGCGGCAGTCGTAGCGCGCGAGCGACGCGGGCGGCGCGATGTCGAGCGGCGCGCATACGCGGCCGACGAACGCATCGCCGATGCCCATGTGCGCGACGCCCATGCCTGGCGCGCGGCACGCGGCGAGCGCCGGCACGATTGCGTCGAGATCGTCGCCGAGCGCGTTGATCATGCCGAGAGCATGTAAGTAAACTCGTGGCGCGCTCACGCAGCCCTCCTTTCATCCTGTGACGGCATGCCGGCCGGCGCGAGCAGCACCGAAACGGCGATTCCGAGCGCCAGCGTGGCGCCAAAACTTTTCAGCGCGGGCATCGCGCTCAACGCAAGCAGGCCGAACGACAGCAACGTCGTCGACGCCGAAAGCAGCACGCCGGTCCACACCGCGCCGAGTTCGTGCGGCGCGCGCATGCACCCTTCGCGCAGAAATACAGCATAGTTCGCGCCGACGCCAAGTACGAGCATCAACGCAAGCCAGTTGAAGAGATTGAGCGGCACGCGCGCGTAGCCGAACACCGCAAGCGTCACGCCGACGGCGAGCAGAACGGGCAACGTCACCATGATGCCGCCGCGCGGCCGGTAGCGCACCATCAGCAACGCCATCACGAGTACCAGCGCACCCGCGAGCCAGATTCCGCTGTCCACACGGTACTCGCCGAACAGCGACGACACGCTCGCCGCCTTGTCGACGAACACGACGCCCGGCAGCGCGTGCGCGGTGGCGATCAACGCCGCCTGGTTGTCGGGCGTGACGCCTTGCGGGATCACGACGGCGGCATAACCGTGCGTCGCGGCATTCGCACCCGCATCGACATCGACCTGGCCGAGCCAGAGATGCCGGTACGGCTGCGACCACGGCGCGGCGAGCCATCGATCGACCGTCAGCACGGACTGTCCGGACTGCGTCCACGCGTTCAGCCACGCGTCGGCGACCTCGTCGCGAAAGCCGGCGTCGACCAGCATCGCGCGTAACGCGGCGGGATCGTCGAATACGTGTTGCGCGAGCAGCGCGTGGTCTTCCTGCTGACGCTTCGCGGAAGGCACGAACGAAGTCACCGATTGCCAGCCGTTCGTTTTCAGCTTGCCGGTCAGCGCGTCGAGACGCGCGCCGAGCGCTTCCGCGCGCTGCAACACCGTTTCGGGCGTGTCGCCCCGCACGACGAAGAACTGCGCGCTGTTGTCGACACCGATCGCGTCGCGCACTTTCTGCTCCTGCGCGACGAGCGCGGGATCACGCTGAATCAGCAGATGAATATCGTCGTCGCTCGTGAGACGCAGCCAGCCCGGAATCGCGACGATCAGGAGCAGCAACGCGACGCCCCACGCGCGGCGTCCGCCGATTACGGCCTGCCATCGCCGAAGCAATGTGGCGGCGCCGCTGAAGAGCCGCTGCGGCGTGCGCTTCGGCGCATGCATCAGCAACGCGGGCAGGAGCCACAGCACCGAGGCGAACGCCGTGCAGATCCCGGCGATCGCGAAGCAGGCAATCTGCCTCAACGCCGGAAACGGCACCCACGCGAGGATCGCGTAGCCGAGCAGGCTCGTCGCGAGCGCGACGCTCAGCGCCGGGCGCACTTCGCGTGCGCCGCGCCGCGGCTCCCAGTCGCGCCCGCCGCCCAGGTACACGACGAAGTACTGGATCGAATAGTCGACCGCCTCGCCGATCAGGCTCGCGCCGAACACGAGCGTCAGCAGATGCAGCTTGCCGAACACCAGCATCGTCACCGCCAGCGCGCAGACAACGCCGAGCGCCGTCGATACGAAACCGAGCAGCAACAGACGCGGCGAGCGGAACACCCACAGCATCAGCAACGCGATGCCGCAAATCGACGCCACGCCGATCAGATGCACTTCGCGCTCGGAAGCGGCACGCGCGGATTGCGCGTAAAACACGGCGCCGGTGCGGGCCAGCGTGACGTCGGGCCATGCCGATTTCAGCGCGGTTTCGCCGTGGGCGACGGCGTCCATCACCGCATGCTGCGTCTTCGATTCGTATGCCGAACCCGGCAGCGAAGCGACGATCAGCACGCTCGTCGCCGCGCCCCGATGCGCGACCAGCAAGCCGTCCTCGATTTCCAGATTCGACGTCGCGAGCGGCAGGCCCGCCATCCAGTGCTGAAGCCAGCCGAACGGATCGTCGGCAACGGACGTGGACAGGCCGCCCTGAACCGGACTGTATAAACGTTGCGCAAGCGCGTCGTGCAGCGCGGCGGGACCGCTTGCGAGCGCGGCCCGGTCGTCGGGTGCGAGCAGATTGAAGCGATACGGCAGATAAAGACGCGCGATCTGCGAAATATCGAACGGCGGCAGTTCCGCGATCACGGAAGCGAACGCGCCGCTCTTCGCGAGCGTCGCGCCCAGCGCTTTCGCGGCAGCCTTCGCGTGCGCCGCATCGTTCGAGGTGACGAGCAGCACCGTGCGGTCGCCCAGCGCGGCCGCGAGCGTATCGACGGCTTTTTCGGCGACGGGGTCCGCCTCCGTGGCGGGAAGCAGCGCGAGCAGGTTGGTCTGCAACGGCGAGCCGACCGTGAATCGCCACACGCAATAGAGCGACGCGACCACGGCAAGCAGCAGCCACGCGGCGCGAATGCCCCATGTGTGCCGCGCGGCGCGCTGCTGCAGCACCTGCATTACTTCGCCCCCAGCAGCGCGAGGTCGGCAGGATCGAGCGCGTCGATGGCCTTGCTGTTCGCGAACCCGATCTGCGTGACGTCACCGTTCGCGAGCGTGATGCGCAGCGTCTTCAGATAATCGCCGCCTTCCATCCGCAGCCCCTTGATGGACTGCGCGAGCTGCGGCTGGTTGGGATTGAGCTGCATGCGCCATTGCGCGGGCGTGCCCTCCGCCTTCACGTCGAACTGCGAATAGAGCGCGGAAAGATCGCCGCCCAGCATCGCGCGCATCATCTTCGAAACCTGCGCGACGCCGCGCGCGCCCTGGGGCTGGCGGTTCGCCGAGACGGGCTTGCCGTTCGCGTCGACCTGCGTGACGCCCGCATCGGTGATGACGTACGTCGCCTTGTACGGCGTATCGATCTGCCAGATCACGCCGCGCTCGCGGAAGAACACGAGCGAGCCCGTAGACACGAGCGGCCGGTTCATCGCGGATAACGTCTGTGTCTGCGTGAACTGCGCGCGGATGCCCTTCGCCTGCGCGAGACGGCCGGCGATCTGCTGGACCAGTTGCGTGTCGCTTGCCGAGGCCGCCTGCTGCGGGCCCGCGGCATGTACGGCCAATGACGGCATCGATAACGTCAGCACGCTCGCCGCGGCGAATACGCACGCGCGAAGTTTCATTGTGACCATACGCGCTCCAGCCGTTCGAACACGACGGGCGGCGAGACGAACTGCAGTTCGTGTGTCGCCGCGTCGACGGCCACCTGGATCGTGTGGCCCTTCGTGAGCCGCGTGCCCGTCGCGCTGTCGACGATCTCATAACCGATCTTCAACCGGTTTTCATATTCGAGCAATTCGGTAAGCACGTCGATGCGCTGACCGTACGTGGCCGGTCGCACGTATTTCAGATGCGCCTCGACAATCGGCCACAGATACCCCGAAGCGCGCATCTCGGGATAGTCGTAATGAAACGCGCGCAGCAGCGCCGTGCGGCCGATCTCGAAGTACTTCAGATAATGGCCGTGCCAGCAGACGTCCATTGCGTCGACGTCATGAAACGGCACCTCGACCGTCACGCTCGCCCTGAGCACCTTGCTGGATCCAGTCATGCGATGGACTCTCCGCGATAGCCGTCGATCAACGCGCAATCCATGATGCGCGCGGTCAACGCACGCAGATCGGGTTCGAGCGCGCGATCTTCGTCGACGAACGGCGACTGCGCGCTCACGCGCCCGGCGAACGCGCGGAGCGGCGCGGGCACGGGGGTCGTTTCGTTCATGCGCAGGCGCAGCTGCATGGCCTGAACCGTGGCAAGCGTGTGCGCCGCCGCGACCTGCGCGGTCAGTTCGAGTATGCGCAGGCAGTCGCGCGCGGCGATCGTGCCCATGCTGACCTTGTCCTGATTGTGCGCCTCGGTCGAACGTGAAAAGACACTCGCGGGCATCGTCAGCTTGAGCGCCTCGGCCGTCCATGCGGACGACGAAATCTGCACGGCCTTGAAGCCATGATTGATCGGCGCGCGCGCGGGCGACGCGCCCGACAGGTTGCGCGGCAGGCCGTTGTTGAACTTGTCGTCGACGATGAGCGCGAGCTGGCGGTCCATCAGGTCGGCGAGATTCGCCACGGCCACTTTCAGCGAATCCATTGCGAACGCGATGTGTCCGCCGTAGAAGTTGCCGCCATGCAGCACACGCTCGCCGTCGGGATCGATCAGCGGGTTATCGTTGGCGCTGTTCAGTTCGTTCTCGATGTCGCGCCGCACCCACGACAACGCATCACGCGCGACGCCGATCACGTGCGGTGCGCAGCGAATCGAGTAGCGATCCTGCAAGCGATGCCCCGGCGTATCGGCGCGGCCCGCCAGGTCCTCGCGGATCCACGCGGCGGCTTCCGCCTGGCCGGCGTGCGGCTTAGCCTCGAACAGCAGCGCGTCGAAATGCGCGGCGCGTCCGTCGAGCGCGACGGTCGAGAGCGCGGTAAGACGCGCGACAAGCCGCGTCAGATGATCGGCACGCGCGAACGCGAGGCACGCGAGACCGGTCATCACGGCCGTGCCGTTCATCAACGCCAGGCCTTCCTTCGGCGCGAGCGTGAGCGGCGCATGACCAAGCTGCGCCCAGACGTCCGACGCATCGCGCAACTCGCCGTCGAACAGCACGTCGCGCTCGCCGACCAGCGCGGCGGCGACATACGAAAGCGGCGTCAGGTCCCCGCTTGCGCCCACCGACCCTTCCGATGGAATGCGCGGCAGCACGCGATGGTTGATGAGATCAGCGAGACGCTCGAGCAGGACCGGCCGCACGCCGGAGAAACCATACGCGAGCGAATTGAGGCGCGCGGCGATCACGGCAAGCGTCTGCGCGTCGTCGAGATGCACGCCCATGCCGCAGCCGTGGTAACGCGTGAGCTGCAACGGCAATGCTTCGACGAGGTCCATCGGCACGTCGACCACGCAAGCGTCGCCGTAGCCGGTGTTGACGCCGTACACCGTCGCGCCCGAGGCGAGATGCCTGCGAAGAAAATCCGCGCCGCGCTCGATGCGCGAGCGCCATGCCGGATCGTCGCTCAGCGCGACGGGCGCGCGGCGCTCCGCGATCGCGACCACGTCTTCGATCGTCAGCCGGCGTCCGCCGACGACGATTGCGGTGCCAGCGGCTTTTTTGGCGCCGGGTTGCGCGTCGAACGCCGCGTCGTCTATCAGATCATGTTCGGCCATTCGCGCCTCCACCTGGGCGCGCCCAGAAATCGAAAAAGTTGAACCATTGAAACGGTGCCTTGCGACAGTAGTGTTCGAGGCGCGCGGCGTAGCGCTGCGCCCAGGCAGCAAGATGCTGCGCACGTTCGCGGCGCGGCAGGTCGATGCGCTCCGCGAACGATTCGAAATAAAGCCGGTAGCCCGACTGCTCGCGGATACAGAAGAACAGGTACACCGGGCAGCCGAGCGCATGCGCGAGCACGTACGGCCCCTGCGCGAACGGCGCGGTCGCGCCGAGAAACTGCGCCTCGGTCGTGCGCCCTGCTTCGTTCGCCGGCACGCGATCGCCGACGATCACGAGCAGCTCGCCGGCATCGACGCGCTCCTGCATCATCATCGCGGTTTCCGGACCGAAGTCGCTGACTTCGACGAGCCGCCGCGCGAAGTCGCTGTTCGACGAAGCAAGCACGCTGTTAAAGCGTCGCGCGTGCTCCGTGTAGACGATCGCGGTCACCTTCGTGTGCGCGCCGCGCGCGGCGAGCGCACGCGTCATTTCCAGGTTGCCGAGATGCGCGCCGATCACGAGCGCGCCACGGCCGCTCGCGTTCAGCGCCTCGAATGCCGCTGGATCGTCGAAGCGCACGTCCTTCATGCTGACGCGCCCCGACCACGCGGCGAGCTTGTCGAGACCGGACTGCGCGAACGCCAGCATCTGCCGGTACGCGGAGAACCAGCCCGGACGCGGCGTTTTCGCGTCGGGCGCCGACACCCGCGCGAGATGCGCAAAATAGTCATGCGACGCCGCGCGCGCGGCGCGTCCCGTCAGCAGAAAATACGCGACCACGGGATGCAGCCACAACGCGGTGAAGCGCATGCCGAAGAGCCGGCAGCTCAGTGCGAGCAACGACATGCCAGGCTGGCTGCCGCGTTCAGCGATGCGCCACCAGTGCTGGTCGCGCCTCGCTTCGTTTGCGACATCGGCGTCGGCTGCGGGCAGCGCGCGTCGCGGCATCACCTTGTGCGCGAGCAGCAACGGCAAACGCAGCAGCATGCCCGCGACGAGCCGCGTATGGCTGCGGCTGATGCGCACGTTGTCCCACAGCACGTCGAAGTGCGAAACGCCATCGGTTGCGTACGTCACGCGCGTCGGGATCGCGCGGAACGCGATGCGACGCCAGTAAAGACGCACGAGAATCTCGATGTCGAAATCCATCCGCGTGGGCAGCTCGACGCTGCCGATCAGCGCACACGCGACGTCGAGCGGATACATGCGGAATCCGCACATCGAATCGCGAATCTCGAACGACAGCGTTTCGATCCATACCCACACATGCGTCAGATAGCGGCCGTACAGACGCGACTTCGGCACGCTTTCGTCGTATACCGGCCGCCCGAGTATCACCGCGCCGGGTTCGGCGCGGGCCGCGTCGATGAAACGCGGCACGTCGGCGGCGTCATGCTGGCCGTCGGCGTCGATCTGCAACGCGTGCGTATAGCCGGCCGCGCGCGCGGCGCGCAGGCCGGCCATCACGGCCGCGCCCTTGCCGCCGTTCACCGGCAGACGCAGCAGCGTCACCTGCCCGGCGTACTGCGTTGCGAGCGCCGCCAGCACGTGCTGCGTGGCTTCGTCGCTGCCATCGTCGACGACGAAAAGCGGCAGGCCGTGCACCACCAGATGCGCGACGGTCGAACCGATCGCGTCCTTGTGGTTGTAGATCGGAATCACGATGCAGGGCGCGAAGCTCATGCGCGCTCCCGGTACACGATCACGCCCGAAGCGCATTCGCGCTCGCCAAGCCGGTAGGCGAACTGCACGCGCCGGCGCGCCGCGTCGTGCGAGAGTTTCAGGCTTAGCGTCGCGCCGGGCGGCACGGGCGCCATGAACTTCAGCCGGTCCACCGAAGCAATGGCGCGCGCGCCGGCGACATGTTCCGCTGCAAGACGAATCGCCCAGTCGACCTGCACGACGCCCGGCAGAATCGGCAAGCCCGGAAAGTGGCCGGCGAAATGCACCAGTTCCGGCGGCACGCGCAGGTCGTAATGCACTTCGTCGCCGGTGCGCGCTTCGGCGAGCACCTCGACGCCTTCGCTGCGGGCATCGAACGCAGCGGCCACGGCGGCGGCTGGCAGCTTGCCGCGCGCATCGAACGGCAACGCGCTGCGAAAACGCCAGTGCCGCGGCAGCACGACCACATCGAACCAGGCGGCGAGATGACGACGCAAGGTTTTCGTCAGCGCGAGCCGGCCTTCGCCGCGCAGCGCGCCACGGCCCGCGTCGGTGAGCGCGACGAGCGCACCGACGCGTTCGCGCGACGCGCCCGCGAGCGGCACGACCGCCGCCTGCGCGACGTACGGATGCAACGCGAGCCGCGCTTCGAGCTCGGGCAGCGAAAGCCGCTTGCCCTCGAGCTTGATCACGCGATCGAGCCGGCCTCGCAGACGGAACCGGCCGTCGTCATCGAACGTGATCGCGTCGTCGGTGCGGTGCCAGCCATCGTGATCGAGATGCGGCGAGCGCACGTTGAGCGCGCCGTCTTCATCGCGGCGCACTTCGATACCGGCCACCGGCTGCCAGGCCTCCGATTCGCTTTGCTGCCGCCAGGCGATGCCGCCGGTTTCCGTGCTGCCGTAGATCTCCACTGGCGCCGCGCCGAACGCGGCCGCGTATTCGCGCGCGGTATCCAGCGCGAGCGGGCCGCCCGACGAAAAGATCGTGCGCGGCGCGGGTGCGAGCGTCGCAAAACCCGATAGCGCGGGCCAGCGCGACAGTTGCGCCGGTGTCGACACCAGCACGGCGTTCCCGCCGCATCGATCGATGCGCTCCTGCAACTGCACCGGATCGATGCTGACCAGGCGGTCGAATGCGCGGCCGGCGGCGAGCGGCCACAGCACGCGAAACAGCAACCCGTAGATGTGATGATGCGGAACGCTCGCCAGCACCGTCGCATCGCGCACGGTTGCGCCCCACTGCGTTTCGAGCGTGTGTACTTCGGCGTTGAACTGCGCGAGCGTCTTGTGGATCGGCTTCGGCTGGCCACTGCTGCCCGACGTGTAGAGCGTGAGCGGCGCGGCGGGATCGATGGTCGCGCTCCGTGTGCCTTCGGTCAGCGGCGCCTCGGCGAAGAGCGCGTGCAGGCTGGCGTCGGTCAGCACGGCATCGAACGCGCCCGAAAGATCGGCGAGGTAGCCAGGCGTCGCGTTCGCGGGAATCACGGGCTCCTTGCCGGCGGCAAGAAGCGCGAACAGTACACACGCGAAATCGTAGGCGTCGTCGACGCACAGCGCGTAGCGCGTCGACGGTTGCGCGCGCAACGTGTCCGCGAGGCTCAGGGCGCGCGCGCGAAACGTGGCGAAACCGGTCACGGTGTCGCCGTCGCGGCACACAGGCGTCGCGTCGGTGCGCACCGGTTGCAGCAGATCGTGCAGCGCGATCAGTGTGCTCATGCCGCCCCCGAGCGCGCCGCGCGCGGCAGTACGACGAGATAGCGCCAGACGATTTCGCCAACCAGCAGCACGCCGATCAGAACATATGCGATCGCGCCGTTGTAGAGCGACCATGCCTCGCGCGTCCAGAAGAACGCCGTATACGCGGAGAACGTGCCGTTCAGCGCGAAGAACCCACACCAGATCTGCGTGACGCGGCGCGTGTGCAGCACGGCCGGTGCGCTGAGATCGGGCGTTCTGATGCGCGCGAATTTTTCGATCATCGTCGGCCCGCGCACGAGCGTCGCACCGAACGCGATCAGCAGGCCAAGATTGACGAGCGACGGGTAGATACGCAGCAGCATCTCGCTGTTGGTCGCGACGATGGCAGCCGACGCGCAGCTCAGGAGACCCGCGACGCACCAGTCGACGGCCGTCAGCCTGCGCAGCGACGACGCCACGCTACCCGTCCCCGCCCAGCGCTGCAGCCACAGGATCGCGAACAGCATGAGCCCGACGTAGCGCGGCGTGTCCCACTTCCAGGCGCACAGGATCAGCGCGGGATACGCCAGCTTCAGCAGCACCTGCAGGGCCGCGCCCAGCGCCTGACGCGCCCTGCCCGCCGCAACGTCCGGCGCGCCTGACGGAGCAGACTGCATCAGCCCTGCGCCGCCAGCAGCGATTCGACCGCGACGATCACGTCGCCGACCGTGCGCACCGACTTGAACTCCTCGGGCTTGATGCGTCGGCCCGTCATCTCCTGCAGCTTGATCGCGAGATCCACTGCATCGATGCTGTCCAGATCGAGATCTTCGAACAGATTCGCCTCGGGCGTCACGCGCTCGGGCTCGATCGCGAAGTTCTCCTTGAAGATGGCGCGGATGCGCTCAAGAATGTCTGCCTCGGTCACGATTTACTCCCCTTTTCTTGCGGTTTCGTTCGCTGCGTGTACCGGCTCGCGCTGGCTGGCGACAAACGCCGCCAGCGTGTTGATCGAGCGGAAATGCTCGCGCGTGCGTTCGTCGTTCGCAGCAATGGTCAGTTGGTATTGTTTGCGCAGCACGATGCCGATCTCGAGCGCGTCGATCGAATCGAGACCGATGCCATCGGTGTCGAAGAGCGGCGCATCGTCGTCGATGTCGGCGGGTGTCAGGTCCTCCAGATCCAGTGCGGCGATCAGGAGCTGCTTAATTTCCAGTTTTAAAGAATCCATAGTCGAACAGATGCTGGGTAATGTGGGCCTCGATGGCGCTGGTCACGGAACGCGCGGCAAGTGCCGGCGAGCTCTCGTGGGCTGAAAGCTGTTCGACGCCAACTGGCTCGAGCACGCTCACGCGCATGCGAAATGCGCGCACCGGCACGTTGTACCAGCGCATCTGCTTCGTGAAAACGGGTGGATCGCAATCCATCAGCACGGGCAGGATCGGCGTGCCGGCCTTGATCGCCATATGCGCGAACCCGCGCGAAAACGCGTGCAGACGGTTCGGCGCGGGGCTGCGCGTGCCCTCCGGAAAGATGATCATCGTATAGCCGGCTTCGAGCTGCCGGGAGCCGGCTTCGACGAGCGCGACCGGGTCCACGTTGCTCACGTATTCGGCCGCCCGCACGATGCCGTAAAAACACGGGTTGCGCCAATGCGCGTTCTTCACGACACAGCACGCGTGCGGCGTGAGCGAGAGCAGCACCATCACGTCGAGCCACGTCGGATGATTCGCCACGACGACCGCCGGATGGCGCGTGCGCAGTACGGCGCCGCCTTCGACTTCGAGCGTCATCACGCCGACGAACTGCAGCACCGCGACGAGCGCGCGGAAAAAACCATGGATGACCGCGGTCACCACGCGGTGCCGCGACGCCCGGTGCGGCCACAGCCACGCGAGCGGAAACACGATCACGGAAAACAGGAAACCGCATACCCCGAACACCGCCATCGCGAGGCCGGTTGCGATCAGCCGCCACACGAACTCAAGCCGCGCCATGATGCCAGCTCCATTGCCACGTCGAGCCGGCGCCCTGCCACGCCGCACTCGCGTGCGTATCGAGGCAGTGATGCACGGCCTCGCTCTGTGTCGGGAAGACGGCGCACGACGCATCGTCCGCGTCCGGCGCGTGGGCCATCGCACACGTCAACTGCCCTGCGGTCGCGACCGCGTCGAGCAGGATGGCGAGCGCGCCGCCCCGCACTTCGTCTTCGATCGTGCCATACGCGGGGTCGGCGGGTTCGTCGGCGTAGACGAGCAGCACGGGGGTGGCGGGATCGCTCGCGTATTGCGCGTGCGCTTCCAGCAATGCGTAGCCAAGGGTTTCGGCGCCCGCCGAAATCGCGCTCGCCGGCGAACGGTCGCCACGCGCGATGCCGAACACGCCCGTCATTGCGTTGAGAACCGACAGGCTGAACGCGGTCGGCGACACGGGTTCGCCCGCGCTGATGTTGCGCAGGATATCGGTGGTGCGGCGCAGCTCGCCATGTCGCGACGCGAAGACGGTGCGCACCGCGGCGACGTCATCGCCCACGCAGTCGTGCGCCACCTTCAGCGCGGCGCGCGAGAGCGTGCTCAGCCGCCGCCGCACGATCGGCTCGATGAAGCCGATATCGGGGGCGGTGGCTGCGGCGGCAGGCCAGGAAGACCAGCGAGCAACCGGAATAGTCCAGTGCAGATCGGGCATATCGGTGTTCGCGCGATTGAAAGCGGCTAAGGCTGCTGGCGGCCCATCGGGGACGCCGGCCGGGGGCGGCGCACGGGCGCCGCCCAGCCCGAGGCAGGCGCCACCGAGGTCAATCCAGTCTTGTTATGTCTTCAGGCGAATTAACGGCCAATGCCCCGGATTATTTAGGGGCCGACTCACCGGACGATGATGTTAATTAGACTCGGATCACCGGCGGTCGCCGGCATCATACTGAATATTGTGGATTAAATCAGCGACAAAAGACGTATCTATCTGTATCCGTCTTAACGCCGCCACGGAAACCCGAAATGTCGTCCTGGAAGGCCTCAAACCCTTTCGCAGACTGACGAAATGTGGTGAGCCGGCCCCATATTTTTCATGCTGCCCTTTTTACTTTCTGAAAAGAAACGTTTGCGTGATGCGACGGCGTCGGGACGGTTTGCGCGAGTCGCATCCGCGATGTCGGTCGAAAGAGACAAGCGGGCGGGACAAAACCGCGCTGGGCCGGGCGCGGGGGCTCAAAAACCGCGTGTTATAATCCGTCCCTCATTGGGGAGTAGCCGCCCTGCTGCATGTCCGCGCAGTCCTTCAGTCACGAAGACCGCGCCGCGCACATGTCACGCGGGGGCGCCTGTCAACAGACCTGGCCTGTACGGCCATGGCAGACGCAGCCTCCGGGCCTGGCGAGACCGATGATCCACAGCTGCCGCTACAGGGCCCGGCTGGTTGTGGGTCGTCGCTCGCTCATCACGGCCCCGGAATCCCTCACAACGTGGATCACGCCTTTCTCATCTCGACCGGTGCCGTCGCGCTGGCCGAAATTGGCGACAAGACGCAGCTGCTTTCGCTCGTCCTCGCTGCCCGCTATCGCAAGCCGCTGCCGATCATTCTCGGCGTCCTCGTCGCGACACTCGTCAATCACGCCGGCGCCGGCGCGCTCGGCGCGTGGCTTGGCACGCTCGTCACGCCGGCGATCATGCGCTGGGCGCTGGCGGTATCGTTCATCGGCATGGGGCTGTGGATTCTCGTGCCCGACACGCTCGACGAAGACGAGGCCAAAGCGAACCGCACGCGCCTCGGCGTGTTCGGCGCGACCGTCGTCGCGTTCTTTCTCGCGGAAATGGGCGACAAGACGCAGATCGCCACCGTCGCGCTCGCCGCGCGCTTCCATGACTTCTTCGGCGTGGTGGCCGGCACCACGCTCGGGATGATGATCGCGAACGTGCCGGCTATCATCCTTGGCGACCGCTTCGCCCACCGGTTGCCCACGAAAGTGGTCCACGGTATCGCCGCGGTCATGTTCGTCGTGCTGGGTGCGATGGCGCTTTTCGGCGTGGGGTTCTGACGCGCGTTGCGCGCGCGACGCATGCATCGGTAAAAAAGCCGGCTCCGCGTATGACGCGGGAGCCGGCTTTTGTTCGCTTCGATGCCGCCAGAGCGGAGCGCAATGCGTAAAACCTGTGCCGCCCGGCTACTGGACGGCTTTGGCCGCCGAGGCCGGCGCCGGGGGCGCGCCCGCCGCCGTTTCGTTCGACGGCGTGCCGCCGCGGCCATCGAGCGGAATGCGCACCGTGCGCACGATGCCGTTACCCAGCGGGAAATCCGCGAGCGCGCTGCGAACGAGATACGGCATCGCCCGCACCAGTGATGATTCGGCGCCCGAGTTGCGAGCCGTCACGTTGTACACCTCCTTGCCGGACGCGCGATCGGTGATGCGAATGCTGAGCAGGTGGGTATAGATCGGATAGCTCTGGTCGACGTAGCCGGCCGGAAACGGCCCGAACGGTCCCCACGGGTCAACCGGACGGCCCCAGTAGTAAGGGCCCGGCCACGGGTTGTAGTAATAGACCGGCTGCGACACCGTCACCATGTCGCTGCGGATGCCGTAGCCGAGCCCAACCAGGTAATGCGCGTCCTGCGCGTTCACGCGACGAAATGCCAGGTTCGCGAGTCCGTTGCCGACGAGCGCCTCATAGGTGGACAGTTCGAGGTTGTTCTGCTGGTCGCTCGCGCGGGTGAACGCATAGGTTCGCGTCGCGTCGTTCCCGCTCCAGTCGGAGAAGGCGGTGACCTGCGTCGTCACATAGCTGGTACAGCCGGACAGGGTGACCGCCATGGCGGCCAGCAGCATGGCGACACGGCGGGTCCAACGGTCGAACTTCATGGTCTTCCTCGTTTTCAGCGTCTTCGGCATCTTTCGGTGTCTGGCAGGCGCGCTGCGCCATTGCACCGCGGCCCGATATTACGCTGACCCGCGCCATCGGTAAAAAGTTCGAGGCGCACGATCTTCAATGGCTTTGTACAATGGCCCAACTGGTTCGTCGCCGCGCACGCCGCGCGGCCGTCGACCGCCCCGCACTCTTTAACGAATCCGCCATGTCCGACACCGCTACGCCTGCCGTGATCCGCCGCGCCGATTACGCGCCGCCCGCCTTCCTGATCGATACCGTCGCGCTGGAGTTCGATCTCGTGCCAGAGCGCACGGTCGTCCGCAGCACGATGCGCGTGCGCCGCAATCCCGGCGCCGCGCGCGTGCCGCATTTCGAACTGATGGGCGAGCAGCTGGAATTCGTCAGCGCGACGATCGACGGCAAGCCGCATGCCGCCGCGCATCCCCACGAGCGCGGCCTGACGCTCGACCACGTGCCCGACGCTTTCGAACTGACGCTCGTGAGCGCGTGCAACCCGGCGGAAAACACCACGCTCTCGGGTCTCTACGTATCGGGCGGCAACTTCTTCACCCAGTGCGAAGCCGAAGGCTTTCGCCGCATCACGTACTTCCTCGACCGGCCGGATGTGATGGCCACCTACACGGTCACGCTGCGCGCCGACAAGGCCGCGTATCCGGTGCTGCTGTCAAACGGCAACCTGATCGAGGAAGGCGACCTGCCCGACGGTCGCCACTTCGCGCGCTGGGAAGACCCGTTTCGCAAGCCGAGCTATCTGTTCGCGCTGGTGGCGGGCAAGCTCGTCGCGCTCGAAGAGCGGGTGAAGAGCGGTTCCGGCAAGGAAAAGCTGCTGCAGGTGTGGGTCGAACCGCACGACCTCGACAAGACGCAGCACGCGATGGATTCGCTGCAGCACTCGATCCGCTGGGACGAGCAGCGCTTCGGGCTCGAACACGATCTGGACCGCTTCATGATCGTCGCGGTGAGTGACATCAACATGGGC
>CALFSF010000093.1 GCA_937917025.1 uncultured Paraburkholderia sp. | reverse complement strand
GAGGCCGCTCTACCGATCGAGGATCGACTATGCCGCGATCGTCCTGCCGGTCCTGATCTGGGCGATCGCCGTCGCCGTGGCCAATCCGCTCGGTAACTTTCCGCTGCAGGACGACTGGTCGTTCTCGCTCACCGTTCGTCATCTGCTCGAGACCGGCGAATTCCGGCCGCTCGGCTGGACCGCGATGTCGCTGTTCGGCCAGACCGTGTGGGGCGCGTTGTTTTGCCTGCCGTTCGGCTTCTCCTTCAACGCGTTAAGAGCCTCGACGCTCGTGGCGGGCGCCTTGACGCTCGCCGCTCTCGCGATACTGCTTCAACTGGCCGGATGCGAGCGCCGCAAGACGGTTGTCGCCACGCTCATCCTTGCCTTCAATCCGATTTTCTTCGAACTCAACAACACGTTCATGACGGACGTGGCCTTCACGGCGTTCAGCGCGATCTCGACACTGCTCTTCTGCCGCTACCTTTCGACGCGCAATACCGTCACGCTGGTGATCGCGATCCTGTGCGGATGCTGGGCGATCATGATCAGGCAACTCGGGCTTTTCCTGCCGCTCGCCATGGTGCTGACGCTGCTGCTGGAGAACCGCCGCGACTGGCGTGCCATTACGCTGTCAGTCGTTGCCGTCCTTGCGGGCATCGGGTTGCTCAAGGGTTTAAGCATCTGGCTCACGGCACGCGACACGATGCCCGTCATGTACCTGGGCAAGACGTCGATATGGGCGCACGTGTTTCCCGCTTCGACGATCACGCTCGCCACAGTTGGACATCGCCTGGGCGAAATATCCTGGTGGTTTCGTGCCGCGCTCGGGCAGATCGGCTGGTTGCTGCTGCCGGTCCTGGCGTTACGGCTGCCGGGCCTCGTGCGCGATTACGCGCGCCTGTCGTGGGGCAAGGCTGTCCTGATCGGCGCCGCGCTGTGCGGCGTCGTGTGGTACGCCCTGCTCGTGCGCCAGCATCACATCTTTCCCTTCAACACATGGACGACGGTCCGGGAGTCCGGGCTCGGTCCGATATGGTTCTTCGACGCCAGATCCGGTGGCGACGTCCCTCCACTGCCGGCGGTGTTCTGGCACTTCGCGACGTTTTCGGGTTGCGTCGGCGGTGCGCTGCTTCTACTCGACGTCGCGCTCGGCGTCAGGTCGATCGCCACACGGTATCGCGCGCGAAGGCACGATACCGCGCTGAGCGTCAGGACATATCTGCTGCTTTCCGCGACGATCTATCTGGCGATCTGCGTGCTGGCCGGGTTCTACGACCGCTACCTGCTGCCGGCATTCCTGCCGCTGATCGCGTTCATCACGCTCGCGCCTTCATCGGGCGATGCCGCGTGGCCGTCGTTCGGACGCCGACGGATGTCGTCGCCCACACGGCAGGCGCGGCTATGGCCGCGCGCGGCGCTGGCGCTGTCGTGGTTCGCGCTGATCCTGATGGGCGGCTACGCCGTGGGCGGCACGCATGACTACATGAGCTGGAACCGCGCCAGATGGCTGCTGGCCGACACGCTGTTACAGCGCGGCATACCGGTCACGCAGATCGACGGTGGTTACGAATTCAACGGCTACTATCTGTACGACCCGGCTATCGATCTCGACCAGCCGCAATCGAAAAGCTGGTGGGTTCACGACAATCAGTATCTGATCCAGTTCAAGCCGATGGCCGGGTATCGCGTCATCGACAGCGCGGACGCCGGCGGCTGGCTGCCACCGCTCAAAAGAAAACTCCTGACGCTTCAACGAGAATCGCGTTGAGGCTGGAGAGGCGGCCCGGCGGAACAGCTGCCCTTCCCGCTCGACGAAACACGACGCGAATGCCAGACGCGCAGGCGGCGTGTGCCAGCGCGTTTGCGCGCTCATACACAGCAAAAACGCCTGGTGCGAGCCAGAACACGATCCCCGCAAAGGCCTGCGGCAATCTCTAAAGGATCGGGCAGCCTGGCGTGAATTTTCGCTGCTCGTACGCGTATTCGTACACGACGCAGGTACCGGCCGCGCCCTGTTTTGCATGTGTTTCCCACGTGCTCACGCCGCTTCCTCCGAGCGAGACGATCTCGCCTGCGGTATAGACCGCGGGATCGAGATCGAAATAGCGATACTGCCGGTTCGCCACGTCCGATATCGAAAAGCGCTGAATGTGCTCGTGGCCATACGAATCTCTCAGGCGCAATTCCGCGACGCCGCCGCTTTTGCCTGCGTCGACGTTGAACAGGATGCCGATCTTCTTCAGCGCCGCACGCTCGAACCGCGAACCCGATGAAATCATGAGCGGAATCTCGTTGCCCTTTTCAAGCACTTCGCTGTTGGTCAGGCGGTAGTCGCCGCGCGGGAAGTAAATACCGCTATCGCGCGGCACGATATCCTTTCTCACGTAATAGGGGCCGTTCAGGATGCGGGTGTAACCGGCATCGATGATGTCCTGTACGCACCCTCCGTACGACGCCCACGGATACAGATCCCACACCTTCCATTTGTCGATCAGCATGAGCTTCGGACGGGCTTTCCTGATTTCATCGCACGTGTCGATTTTCACGCCGAGTTTCGGATGCTCGTTGTATTTCTCCTGCCACGGGAAATAGAAGAAATTCCCCGATGCGGGCAGCCGGTCCGCCACGACATACTCGTAATTTCTGACGGTATAAACAATGATCCTGTCCCCCGGCGACGTGAAGATATCGGCCAGCTGGGAGAACTCGGTGGTGAGCGGAACGTTGCCGGCGTCGAGGCGCTTTCTGTCCATCGGCAGGACCAGCGAAATCGAGAAGAGGCAAACCGCGAACATCGCCGCCGCCGACGCGTCGACGAGACGGCCTCGCCGCAGCGGCCGGTCGAAGAAAACCAGCGGCAACGCCAGCACGCCCTCGACGAACGGTGTCGAATAAAACGACGGACCACGCGTGAGGATGACGACCAGTGCACCGGCAAGAAGCGCCGTCCGCCACGGAAAGGCCTGCTCCCGACGCGCGAGCCATGCAATCGATACGGCCGCCATCGCCACCATGAACCATGAGCGGGGATTGATCGCGACCCTGAAAATATTGGTGAACAGATGCCACGTATCGACCTCGTAGTTGTAGATCGGCAGCACCTCGAAATTCATATAAAAGTGAAATGCCGCGTATCCCCGAAACGAGCCGACCCAGCCGAGAAATGCGACGTTCAACGCGCCGCCGATCGCAAGCCAGAGCCATGACCTGCGCAGGAACGGACGACGCAGCGACGCGAGGAACAATAGCGCCGAGGTCGGGGCGAAGGTGATGTTCAGGAACGGCAGCGAAGCAATGAGCAGGTTCCCCACGACGACGGAGCGGTTCGTGAGCG
>CALFSF010000092.1 GCA_937917025.1 uncultured Paraburkholderia sp. | reverse complement strand
GGCTAAAAGCGGACATTACAACTTGGCCCCTACACCCAAATGTTCGATAATTTATATTATGTAAAATTAAATATGCGACCGAGGCAAACTCGGTCACATGCCAAAGCCAACCACCGTCTGCGCCGGCAGGAACGGAAGGCTGATGATCATCGCTTAGGGTCCTTCAGTGGTCGCATCGAATACAAAGGCCTCATTCGTCTGGCGCGCGATCGCATGAATGAATCAGGAAAACGAAGGTCCCAGGATGCGTCATTGAAGTAAACCTGGCGTGGCGTCAACACGCGGACGCCACGTGCTTTATTGCGCGCTACCCGCCAGCCCCATCGATCAAGGCAAGAAGATTCGAATACATATCCGTCCCCGCGGCAATAATCGGATTACCCCTCAGCAGGCCGCCTTCGGCGAAGAAATCGTTGACCTTCCCGCCTGCTTCGCGGACCAGCACGATGCCCGCCAGACAGTCCCACGAATTGATGTGCGGCTCGTAGTAACCGATCAGACGTCCAGCCGCGACATACGCGATCATCAGCGCACCCGAACCGTTACGGATGAACATCCCCCCTTCCCCAAGCAGCCGGTCGAGAAACGGAATGAACGCGTCGGGCTTGACCCGATGCGAAAAGCCCACGCCAAGTACGCCTTCGCGAACGGAGCGCGCCGGGCTCGCGTTCATCCGGATATCGTCGACGAAGGCGCCCCGCCCCCGGGCCGCGTGAAAAAGCTCACCGCTATTCGGGTCGAACACAGCGCCAATGGCCGGCTCGCCGTCGACGAGAATGCCGATCGACACACACCATGCATACATGCCGTTCAGAAAGCAGCTCGTCCCGTCGATGGGATCGACAACCCAGATCACGCGCTCGTTCGGGAGCGCGTCGGACGCACTTCCCGCACTCTCCTCGCCAAGAAATGCATCGTCAGGAAAGGCTTCGTTCACGTACTTCCTTACGATGCCCTCCACTTCCCGATCGGCGATACTCACGACGTCCTGCAAGCCCTTATGTTCGATTTCGAGCGTGGCGCGGTTGCGGAACATCTGCAATGCCCGCTCGCCCGCCTCTTTGGCAATCCTGCGCGCGAGCGAATAGCGCGAATCGAGATCGATCGAAGCCAGCGTCGGTGATTCAATGACAGTCATGCATGCGCTCCGACAATCGCGGCGCCATGCGCCTTGAGCTGCAGCCCAACCTGCGCGCCACGGGGGAAAATCTGATCCAGACGATGACACACGACAAAAAGCTCTCCGAGTTCTGATTGAATGGTGTACTGCATTTCCCTGCCAAGATAGGTCGCCCGGCTGACTTCGCCGATCAGCGCCGTGTCGCTGTCAGCCACCTGCAGCGCGATCGCTTCGGGACGCAACGCTATCCTCACCGCGCCGGTCCGGGTACCCGCGTACGGCAAATCGACCGCGGCGCCGCTGATCAGACAGCTCGCGGTTTTACCGTTTGCGCTGCGAATCTCGCCATCGACCAGATTGGCGTTGCCGATGAAGTCCGCCACGAACTCGTCGGCGGGGGCTTCGAAGATTTCACGCGGCGAGCCTTGCTGGGCGATTTTCTTGCGGTTCATCACGACGATCTGATCGGAAATGGCCAACGCCTCTTCCTGATCATGGGTGACATAGACCGCGGTCAAACCCAGCTTCAACTGCAGATCGCGGATCTCGTCCCGCACACGGGTCCGCATCTTCGCATCGAGGTTCGACAGCGGCTCGTCGAGCAGCAGAATCTCGGGCTCGAGCACCAGCGCGCGCGCCACCGCCACCCGTTGCTGCTGGCCGCCGGACAGCTCGCTCGGCGAGCGGTCCCCCAGATCGGCAAGACCGACGAGCGCGAGCGCCTCGAGCGCACGCTCGCGTGCCTGCTTTTTCGGTTGACGGGCCACCGTCAAGCCGTACGCAACGTTCTCCGCCACGTTCATATGCGGAAACAACGCATACGATTGAAAGACCATGCTGACATCGCGTTCGGCGGCGGACAGCTCCGTCACATCGCGCTCGCCGATCAGAATGCGTCCTTCATCCACGCGCTCCAGCCCCGCGATCATCCGCAGCGTGGTCGTCTTGCCGCAGCCGCTCGGACCCAGCAGGGTCACGAGCGTTTTCGGTTCGATGCTGAAAGTGATATCGTCGACCGCGACGCTTTTGCCATACCGCTTCGTCACGCGCTCGAAGGCGAGCGAACCGCGCCGTTTCACATCGTTCATGCTGTTTTCTCCTTCAATACCTGGCGCCGCTTGCCCGTGGTCTGAACACGGGTGTGGGCACGCAGCCGGCGCGTGCCGACAAATCGTTGCGTCAACAGAATCATCATGAGCATGACGACCACCAGCACGCTCGCATAGGCGATCGCCGTGCCATAGTTGCCGTTCGACACGAGACCGATGATGTAGGACGTCGCCATGTCGTAATTGGCGCTGACCAGAAAGATCACCGCGCTCACCGACGTGATGGAACGCACGAAGCTGTACACCAGCGCGGAGGCCAGCGCCGGCCGCAGCAGCGGCAGAATCACGCGGCGAATCGTCGTGAAGCTGCTGGCGCGCAGCATGATGGAGGCCTCGTCGAGACTCGCGTCGAGCTGGCGCATCGCGGCAATGCCGCTGCGCAGCCCCATCGGCATATTGCGGAAGACGAAGCACAGCACGAGAATCGCCGCCGTGCCGGTCAGCTCGACCGGGCCCGAGTTGAAAGTCAGCAGGTAGGCAATGCCGATGACGGTGCCCGGAATCGCGAAACTGAGCAGCGTGCCGAACTCGAACAGGCGCTTGCCGGCAAAGCGCTGGCGAATCAGCAGCCACGCGGCGAGCATGCCGACGAGCGAGGTCAACGGCGTGGCGATGGCCGCGATCGTGAGCGTCGTGAAGAACGACGGCCACGCCTGGCCATGCCAGTGCAGACCGGCCGCATCGCCGGAGACGCCGAACGCGTCGAGGTAATGCGCAAAGGTCAAACTGTTATCCACGCCCCAGATCTTGACGAAACCGCCGAGCAGCATCATCCCGTACACCACCAGCGTGAACGCATACCACGGTATCGCCACGCACCACAGGCCAATCTGCAGCCGGCGATCGAGTGCGGCATGCGCGCCGCTGTCGGCCTTGCCGGACACCGTGACGTACGATTTGCGGCCGAGCCAGAGGCTTTGCAGCATGAACGCGCCCAGCGCGAACACCAGCAGCACCAGCCCGAGGCCGGCCGCGCGGCCCGGATCGTTCTGCGCGCCCACCACGGAGAAATAGATTTCCGTCGACAGCACGTGGAAGTTTCCGCCCAGCACGATCGGATTGCCGAAATCGGCCATGCTCTCGATGA
>CALFSF010000091.1 GCA_937917025.1 uncultured Paraburkholderia sp. | reverse complement strand
AAGGGCGATTGCTACCAGGCATGGACGGCCACCTACCAGTGGGAAAACCTGTACGACCACGACTACCTCTATGCGGGTCCGCTGTTCGTGCATCACTTCTCGCACGCATGGATTGATTTTCGGGGTATCCATGACAGCTTCATGCGTGAAAAGCGTTCGGATTATTTCGAAAACAGCCGGCGTGCCGCCTACATCCAGCGCGAATATGCGCAGCGCAACCCGCACGAATTCGCCGGTTACGACGAGAACTGCTGGGGCCTGTCCGCCTGCGATGGCCCCAGCGATGAGCAGCCGGATATGTCCAACGAAACCCGGCGCCTGTTTGGTTACGCCGCCCGCGGCGTGCCGTACGGACCGGACGATGGCACCTTGTCCACGCCCTGCGTGCTGGCGTCGCTGCCATTCGCGCCCGAGATCGTCCTGGATGCCGTGCGCAACATGATGACGCGCTATCCGCAAACGCTGACCGAAGGCCGCTTCTCCAGCAGCTTCAACCCGTCGCTCGCCGACGCCGACGGGCGGCCGTGGATTTCCACAGGGCACTACGGACTCGACCAGGGTATCGTTCTCATGATGATCGAGAACCATCGCACCGGGTGGATTTGGCAGCTGATGCGCAGCTGCCCCCACATCAGGAACGGCTTGCACCATGCGGGATTTCGCGGCGGCTGGCTTCAGCAACCTGACCTACCTGGAACACGCTGATGTCGCCGCAAAACAATGTACCGATAGCCACCTTGCAGGACGCTTACGAGCACGCGCTCGTTGCCAACGTGCATCCTGCCGCGTGGCAGAACCCGAAACCCGCGGACTGTTACCAGCTGGTGATCGTCGGTGCCGGGCCGGCCGGCGTGGCCGCCGCGAAAGCGGCCGCTGCGCTCGGAGCCAGGGTGGCGCTGATCGAACGCCACCTGATTGGCGGAACGTGTCTGAATACCGGTTGCGTACCGTCAAAAACGCTCATCCGCACCTCGCGGCTGTATGCCGAAATGCGCGATGCCACGCACTATGGCGCGCTGACTCCGGACGATATTCGGGTCGACTTTGCTGCCGTGATGGAGCGCGTGCGACGTGTTCGCAGTCATCTCAGCCGCGGCGATTCGGCGGCCCGATTGACCGCGCTCGGCGTGGATGTGTTCTTCGGCAACGCGTGCTTCACCGGGACCGACACGTTGACGATCAATGATGAAACGCTGTGCTTCAAGAAGGCCGTGATCGCGACCGGCGCAAGGCCGCATATCCCGCCGATCCCCGGCCTCAGGGAAGCAGGCTGCCTGACCAACGCAGACGTCTTCAAGCTGACCGAACTGCCGCGCCGCCTGCTGGTGATCGGCGGCGGCCCGCTCGGCTGCGAACTGGCCCAGGCGTACTGTCGGCTGGGTGCACAAGTCACCATCGTGCAGAACAAGCCTCTATTTCTTGATCGAGAGGAACGCGACGCCGCCCAGATTCTCTCCGATGCGTTTGCGCGTGACGGTATCGAGGTTCGGCTGAATACCGACGTCGTTGCCATACGCGTGGAGAATGGGCAAA
>CALFSF010000090.1 GCA_937917025.1 uncultured Paraburkholderia sp. | reverse complement strand
TTCGACCGCGGCTACCTGTCGCCGTACTTCATCAACAACCCGGACAAGCAGGTTGCCGTGCTCGAAAACCCGTTCGTGCTGCTGCACGACAAGAAGGTTTCGAACATTCGTGACCTCCTGCCGGTACTCGAGCAAGTCGCGAAGGCTGGCCGTCCGCTGCTGATCATCGCAGAAGACGTCGAAGGCGAAGCGCTGGCTACGCTGGTGGTGAACAACATCCGCGGCATCCTGAAGACCGTTGCTGTGAAGGCGCCGGGCTTCGGCGACCGTCGCAAGGCCATGCTCGAAGACATCGCCATCCTGACGGGTGGCCAGGTCATCGCCGAAGAAACCGGCCTGACGCTCGAAAAGGCAACGCTGGCCGAACTGGGTCAAGCGAAGCGTATCGAAGTGGGCAAGGAAAACACGACGATCATCGACGGCGCTGGCGAAGCTGCAACGATCGAAGCACGCGTGAAGCAGGTTCGCACGCAGATCGAAGAAGCAACGTCGGACTACGACCGTGAAAAGCTGCAGGAACGCGTTGCCAAGCTGGCAGGCGGCGTTGCAGTGATCAAGGTTGGTGCCGCGACCGAAGTCGAAATGAAGGAAAAGAAGGCACGTGTCGAAGACGCACTGCACGCAACGCGCGCGGCTGTGGAAGAAGGCATCGTGGCTGGTGGCGGTGTCGCGCTGATCCGCGCTCGCTCGGCTATCGCTGGCCTGAAGGGCGCTAACGCCGATCAGGACGCGGGTATCAAGATCGTGCTGCGCGCAATGGAAGAACCGCTGCGCCAGATCGTCACGAACGGCGGCGAAGAAGCCAGCGTCGTGGTGGCAGCAGTTGCAGCAGGCAAGGGCAACTACGGCTACAACGCAGCAACGGGCGAGTACGTCGACCTGGTCGACGCAGGTGTTGTGGATCCGACGAAGGTGACGCGCACGGCGCTGCAAAACGCAGCTTCGGTCGCTGGTCTCCTGCTGACGACGGACGCAGCGGTCTGCGAACTGCCGAAGGAAGATGCACCGATGCCTGGCGGCATGCCCGGCGGCATGGGCGGCATGGGCATGGACATGTAATTCCGGCGCCCGGGCCTTCGCGGCCCGGTCTGGAACACATGCGGGAAGCGCGTCGAAAGACGCGCGACCCCAAAAAGAAAACCCGCAGAAATGCGGGTTTTTTTGTACGCGGACGGTTTGTCGTTTCATCAAACCATCCGCGTGGGGAACAGCTAGAAAACTCAGTGACGCGCTTCGCCCGGCGGCGCGCCCTTGCCGCTTGCACGCGGCGTTTCGTCGTCTTCATTGCTGCGCGCCCAGAAGAAACGGTCGGGCATGTACGCACCCATGCCGGGGCGAAACGCGGCGCGCGTTGCCTGATACAGATACTCCTGCGCTTCACGCACGGCTTCAGCCGGATCCTGACCGTTCGCGAGCAGCGCGGCGATCGCCGCGCCGAGCGTATCGGTGATGCCCATGATGCGGTTCGGGCCGCGATCCCACATGTCCTGCCGCAACTGGCCGTCTTCGCTGAAAAGCGTGTTGACCAGACGATGCGTGCCCGTTTCCGTCGACAGGATGTACTCGCACCCCTGCGACAGCAAATGGGAGATCGCCGCATCGAGGCTTGGCGCTTCGGCGTCGCCATCGGGCTGCGCGAGCGCGAGCAGGGTGGCGAAATCGGCGACGAGCAGCGTGGTCTGCGGCGCCAGAAGATCGGCGATCGCTTCGCGCAGTTCGTCGGCGGCGAGCACGTGTTCGTCGTCGAGCGTGAAGTCGGGCGCGAGGATCAGCGGGATGTCGTCGTAGTCAGCCACCACTTCGGCGATGGCGCTCACCACTTCGGCACGCGTCGCCGCGCCGACCTTGAACGCGGCGATCGGCATGTCTTCGAGCAGCATGCGCGCCTGCGTGGCGACGGCCTCGGGGTCGAGACCGGTGACCTCGTCGCAGCTTGCCGAATCGCGCACGGTGTAACCGGTAAGCACCGAGACGCCGTGGCATCCCATGCTGGCCAGCGTCATCAGATCCGCCTGGATGCCGGAGCCGCCGGTCGGATCGGAGAGGCCGAAGGTGAGGACGATCGGAGGAGTGTCGCTGGGCATGAAAATCTTGCTGGATTGATCAAAAAGGGTGCCAGGCACGCGGCCCGGGGTTGCCCCAATTATGCGGCCTAATCTAACGCCAGGGCGTTTTTTCGCACGCCAGTGCAAATTCATGCCCGGATTGATCAGAATCACGCGCGAGCCTGACCTGGATTGCTAGGCAGTGGGGCAGCAACACGGTACCATCATGGTCCTGATTCAACCGACTTTTTAGACTTTTCGACGCGGCATAAGAATGGAATATCAAAGCTGGATGTGCCTGATCTGCGGCTGGATCTACGACGAAGAAGCCGGTTTGCCAGATGAAGGAATCGCGCCGGGAACCCGTTGGGAAGATGTCCCGATCAACTGGACGTGCCCGGAATGCGGCGCCCGCAAGGAAGACTTCGAGATGGTCCAGATCTGACCGGTTCGCCGGTCGGTTGCGTTGCGCGTGCCGGGTTGTGCGCATGGCCATGGCTTGCGCGTAATGCTTGACGCGTTCGCGGGCAATGGCGCGAGACCGCTGCGCTCGGCGTCGCCGGCCGGGGTAGCATGCAGACGCGTCGGGAACGGCGTCGTTCTGGTCATGTCGCAAGGGTAGTGCCCAACGTACCGTCCACGCGCCGACGCGTGACGCGCACTGCTGGCCGCGCGTCGTCTTCGGGAGTGCGGACGGGTCCACAGGTGTCTTCGTCGACTATCCATGTTCGCTCGCCACGCTACCACCACCGGCTCCTTCGAAGCCTTGCCTAATCCGCGCGGCGGCATCGTTCGCAGCGCGGAATCCGCGCTCGCCGAAGCGCGGCTCGCGCTGGTGCAGCGCGAAGATCCCACCGCATCCTTGCTCCAGGCTGCGCGCGCCCTGCGCGAAGCGGGCTGGCTGGCGGCGCATCGTTTTGCCAATGCGCTTGCGCTCGCCTCTTCGATGGCGCAGGCCGACGCGCCGCACGACGACCGGAATCATGCCGCGCTGGGCGATGCGCTCGAAGTGTTCGGCGAGGCCGTTGGGCGGCACAATCTGCGCGAGCTGTCGTGCTCGCCCGCGCTGTTCGCGCACTATCGCGCGCTCGGCCAGCAGATCGCCCAGCACACGCCGGGGTATACCACGACCTTCGAGGATCTCGCGCTCGCCGCCCGGCCGGTGCCCCCCGTTACCCTGCATGCCCAGCCGGCCGGCACGCTCGCGCATCTGCGCGCCCGCTACGAACGCGCGCTGCTGCCCGTTCTGCGCACGCATGCGCGTGAGGGTGAGCCGCCGCCGGATCTTCACGGCGCGCTCGACGAACTCGATGCCTGTCTCGCCGAAGCCGTCGGCCCCGACCCCTACGATTTCTGGCGCCTCGCCGCGACGTGCGCCCGCGCGCTGCGCGCGGGCGGAAGCGCCATCGATGCGTCCAGCAGCGCGCGTCATTTCTACGCTCGCTGCAATCTTGTCTTCGCCGATCACGCGCGCGGCACGCCGCTCGCGCCGCGCTCGCTCGTACGGGCGACGCTCGCCACGCTGTGGCGCGACTACGCACTCTTCGGCGCTTCGGCGGAAGATGCCGGTCAGGTCGAACTGCTGCACGACTATGGCCTGACCGTCGACTGGCATGTGGCGGGCACGCAGGCTTCGGAAGCGCTATGGGAGGCGGAAACCGCCCAGGCGGAAGCCGTCGCCGTGCGCGCCGAGCGTACCCGCGACCTTGGCGTGCTGACGGTACACGCGCATGCGTATGAAGATTTTCTCCAGACCGCCGATGCCGCGATCGTCGCGCTCTCCGAACATGCCCGTCAGGCCGACAATCCCGAGAAAGCCGACCCCAGCGCGGCGCTGCAGGCGGGCGACGCCGCGTATCGCCTCGGTTCGGCTGCCTGCGCGCTTGGCCTTGGCCACGTCGCGCTGCTGGCGGATGCGCTCGGGCTTGCGTGGCGGCGTCGCGCGCATGCGGGCGTGACGACGCCGGCGGTGCGCTCGCACACGATCGTCGACGCGCCGGACGCCCGCTCGCTCGATCACGCCGCCGAGGCGTTGCGGGCGATGCTGCACAAGAGAGCGGCAGGCGTCGCGCCGGCCGACAGCAGCGCGGCGCTCGCCGCGCTCACGCGCGCGATCGAGCAGGGCGGCGCGCCCGATCCGGCGCGGGCCGGCGCGGGATGAGCCGCAAAATTACGCGCGGGGCAGGCGCGAACCCTGCTATATGACGGATGCGTGCCGTTAACACGGGAAGCCGCGAGGGGAAACCGCGATTGAAACAGCACGGAAAAAACCCGGAAACCGCGAAGGAAAACCGCGCAAATAACAGCGCGCGTAACGGCGGAACTGTCGGCGCAGGAAACCCCGCGAGCCGCAACGCGCATAGCCCGCGAAGCGCCTGACAGGCCGCCGCTCCCCGCGTGCTAAAGTGCAATATGCACGCCGTCGACGGAGCCCTGCGAACCGTGTCGCCCACGCGCCTCATCCACGCGTTCCGGCGTACGCTCAAAGCCCGCCATCCCGCACCGTCTTTGCTAAAATTCGAACCATGTCCATGAGTACCGATCGCATCAACCTGACCAATCAGTTCCTGATTGCCATGCCGAGCATGGCGGATCCCACGTTTTCAGGCACGGTGGTCTACCTGTGCGATCACAGTGAGCGCGGCGCGCTCGGCCTCGTCATCAACCGGCCGACCGATATCGACCTGGAGGCGCTCTTCAATCGAATCGATCTGAAGCTCGAGATCGAACCCCTGCTGCATGTTCCCGTGTACTTCGGCGGCCCGGTGCAAACCGAGCGCGGCTTCGTGCTGCACGAGCCGAAAGACGGCTCGCCATATACGTCGTCGATGTCGGTGCCGGGCGGGCTTGAAATGACCACGTCGAAGGATGTGCTCGAAGCCGTCGCCAGCGGCACGGGGCCGGAGCGCTTCCTGCTCACGCTCGGCCATGCCGGCTGGGGCGCGGGTCAGCTCGAGGAGGAAATCTCGAAGAACGGCTGGCTGACGGTCGAGGCCGACCCGAAGATCGTCTTCGACGTGCCCGCCGAAGAGCGGCTCGAGGCGGCGCTGTCGCTGCTCGGCATCAACCTGTCGATGCTGTCCGGCGAAGCAGGTCACGCATGAGCCTTTCGGGCGGACGCGAGGCAACGCTCCTTGCGTTCGACTATGGTGAAAAACGCATTGGTGTCGCCGTCGGCAATTCGCTGACACGTCATGCGCGCGCGCTGGTCGTCGTGCAGAACCGCAGCCGCGAGTACCGCTTCGAGGCCGTCGGCAAACTGATCGGCGAATGGAAGCCCGATGCGCTCGTCGTCGGCCTGCCGATGCATCCCGATGGCACGCCGCACGAAATGACACAGCTTGCCAAACGCTTCGGCAACCAGCTGAATGGCCGCTTCAACCTGCCGGTGACGTGGGTCGACGAACGCTATTCGTCGGTCGAGGCGAAGGCCGGGATCCGCGCCGGCAACGGCCGCGCCGACATGCTCGACGCCGAGGCCGCCAGCATCATCCTCCAGCAATATCTAGACGGACTACCCGACGATCATGAGTTCCATTGACGCCGAGGCGCTGTACCGCGCCGTCCTCGAACAGATTCGCGCGGCGTACGGCGCCGCGATCGGCACGACGCCCGCCGGCACCGATGGCGCCGTTGTGCTCGTCGGCATCTACAGCGGCGGCGCGTGGCTCGCCGAACGGCTCGCACGCGACCTGAAGATGGCGAGTTTTGGCGTCGTCAACGTGGCGCTTCATCGCGACGACTACGCGAAGCGCGGCCTGCACGTGCAGGCGAGCCCGACTTCGCTGCCGTTTTCGGTGGACCGCAGCAGGATCGTGCTCGTCGACGACGTGCTCGGCACCGGCCGCACCGTGCGCGCCGCGTTGAACGAGCTGTACGACTATGGACGTCCTGCTTCGGTGGAACTGGCCGTGCTCGCCGATCGCGGCGGGCGCGAGTTGCCGGTCGCCGCGCGCTTTACCGGCGGCACGGTCGACGTGCCGGCCGATGCGACGCTCGTCCTTGCACGCAGCGAAGGCGACGACCCGACGTTCACGTTTCACACGGAAGCGCGCGCCGACTGAGCGGGCGAACCGGATGCCGATCGCCGCGGCTTTCGCCAGCGGCCGCGCAGCCAGGCAAGAGGCGAGAGGCAAACGGCGAACGGCAAGCGGCGACGCCCACATCCCAGCACACGTTTTAACGCAGCAGGCAGGTACACGATGAACACCGCAACCTCAGGTTCCACCGACAGCAGTGCCGCCGCGGACCGGTTCCGCTTCGGCTTTCTGAAGGGCAACCCGCAGCTCACGAAAAACGGCGAGCTCAAACATCTGCTGACGATCGAAGGCTTGCCGAAGTCGATCGTCAATCACATTCTCGACACGGCCGAGCAGTTCGTCAGCGTGACCGATCGCGAGGTGAAGAAGGTGCCGCTGTTGCGCGGCAAGTCGGTGTTCAATCTCTTCTTCGAGAATTCGACGCGCACGCGCACGACGTTCGAGATCGCCGCGAAGCGCCTTTCCGCGGACGTGATCAACCTGAACATCAACGCGTCGTCGACGAGCAAGGGCGAATCGCTGCTCGACACGATCAACAA
>CALFSF010000089.1 GCA_937917025.1 uncultured Paraburkholderia sp. | reverse complement strand
ATCTCGCTGCCGTTCAAGCTGATGCTGTTCGTGCTCGTCGACGGCTGGCAGTTGCTGCTCGGCTCGCTCGCGCAGAGCTTCGTCGGAACGTGAACGGCTCACAGGAAGGAGACCGGCCATGACGCCAGAAACCGTCACCACACTCGCGCACCAGGCGATGTACGTCACGATGGTGCTGGCCGCGCCACTGCTGCTGGTCGCGCTCGTCGTCGGTCTGCTCGTCAGCCTGTTCCAGGCCGCCACGCAGATCAACGAAACCACGCTGTCGTTCATTCCGAAGCTGATTGCGATTCTCATCACGCTCGTCATCGCCGGCCCGTGGATGCTCACGACGATACTCGACTACATGCGCCACATGTTCACGAGCATTCCGTCGCTCGCCAGCTGATCGCTTTCCGGCTACACGTCCCGTCATGTTCTCCGTCACCTACGCGCAGCTGAACACGTGGCTTACCGCGTTCCTGTGGCCGTTCGTGCGGATTCTCGCGCTCGTCGCGGCCGCGCCCGCGTTCGGCGATACCTCTGTCCCCGTGCGGGTGAAAGTGGGCCTTGCCGCCTTCACCACGATCATCGTCGCGCCGACGCTCGGTGCGTTGCCGCAGGCCACCGTGTTCTCGGCCGAAGGCGTGTGGATCATCGTCAACCAGTTCCTGATTGGCGTCGCGCTCGGCTTCACGATGCAGATCGTGTTCGCGGCGATCCAGGCCACCGGCGACATCATCGGGCTTAGCATGGGCCTCGGCTTCGCGACGTTCTTCGACGTGCACGCGAGCGGCTCGACCGCGGTGCTGTCGCGCTTCATGTGGACGATCGCGATACTGACGTTCCTTGCGTTCGACGGCCATCTGCAGATGCTGAGCGCGCTCATCGCGACGTTCCAGTCGATTCCGGTTTCGGCGAACATGCTGGGGGCGAACGGCTGGCGCGTGCTGGCCGGCTACGGCACGACGGTGCTGACTTCGGGATTGCTGCTGGCGATGCCGGTCGTGACGGCGCTGTTGATCTCGAACCTGGCGCTCGGCATTCTGAACCGCGCGGCGCCGCAGATCGGCGTGTTCCAGGTCGGCCTGCCGCTGACGATGCTGGTCGGCCTGCTGCTCGTGCAGCTGATGCTGCCGAACATGATTCCGTATTTCGCGCGGCTCTTCGATGGGGGTATCGAACAGATGGGGCGGGTGGCGGCGGGGTTCAGATAGCGGGTAGGCGCATCATGGTGGCGCCCTTGTCGCGGCTCGATGATCCGGTGACCAGCCCGGACCTCTCAGCCCGGCCGATATCGCACTTCATCGCTACATCATGCCGCGCGGGCGCGTTCCAGCAATCTGCGTGAAAACCGGCTCGGCGCCTGCGCCGGCAGGCCGAGAAACTTCAGCACCGTCTGCTCGACGAGATGACTGTCGTTGTCGATACAGATCATGTGATAACTGTTCTCGAGCACCACGGTGCGCGCGTCGGCGATCCTGCTTTCGAGGAACGTCGCTGAGCGCAGGCTCGTGAGTTCATCCGCGCGCGCGTGAGCGATGACCGTGGGACATGCGATCCGGTCGGCGCAACGCTTGACCCGGCGACGCAGCCGGTCGACCTGCCTGACCGACGCGAGCGGCACCCATCGATAGTGAAGGTTGTGGCCGCGCTCCATGCGCGCGCGGACAATCCCCCGCATCAGCGGATTCTTGATACCGAACGGCTCGGCTTCATGCACCTTCATCCGGCGCGCGAGCCCTGGAATGCGGTAGAACAGATGGCGTATCGCGCCGTACCAGGGAATTTTCCATCCATCGATATGAACGGGCGGCGAAAGCAGAACCAGCCGACCCTTCGTATGCACGACGGCGTCGCACAGCGCGATGCTCACCAACGCACCCATGCACATGCCGATGATGTGAAACTCGTCGTATTGCGCGGCGAGTTCTTCATAGCGTGCGAGCGCGGCGCCCAGCCAGTCTTCGGCGCGGATCGTCGCGAGACGCTCGGGCGTTTCGCCGTGGCCCGGCAGCAGGATCGCATGCGCGTCGATACCTGCGTTGCCCAGCGTCTTTTTCAAACCGCCGAGATCGTATTCGGTACCGCCGAGGCCGTGAATCAGCAGCGCGCCTGTTCTCGTGGTCATCGCGCGCTCACAGGATCGGGAGGTGTAACGAAAAGCGGATCACGTCGCACGCTTGTGAAGCGGCAACGGATATCCACGATGCGCAGCACGGCGGGCATAAAGCGGATTTCTTTCATGGCATAGAGAATCGTTCGACGCACGCCTGCGGCTGCCCGTCGAGAGCATCCGAAGACGGCGTCATGGGTTCAGATAAAACAGAAACGCCGGCGCACAAGAACCGCGCCGGCGTGAAGCTCGACAGAGGTCGATTACTGCGTGATGAGCTGGAACGTCCCGTTCGTTTCGAGACTGGTCCGGCCAGCGACTTTCGCATTGGCGGCAGGCACACGCGGATCAACTTCAACCTGCGCGGAAAAGCTCATTCCCTTCGCCGGGCGGCCGTCGACGACCGGCACGATTACCTGGCCAGGCGCAAACTGGGCGACGGCTGCCGGGCTCGCCGGCAGCATGTTCACGCCGGCGGCGCTACCGATCATCGCAGGCCGTCCGTCAACCTGCGCGTTCGCCATCCTCACCGTGACGGCACCGCCGTTACCGAAGCTGTAGTCCGCGCCGTTGGCGCCGCTGCGAAACGCCACGGCCATTGTGACCGGCATCCGGCAGTTCACGTTCAACGTCAGTTGACGCTTGCCGAGACTCAGCGTCGCGGCCTGAGGGTTGTCGCCCTGAAGCTGATAGCGGGTGAATGTGCCGTAATCGACCGAGCTTTCGTTGACAGTCATCTGGCATTCGCCAGGACCTTGCGCCTGCGCTGCGGTACAGGCGCCCATCGCAAGCAACACGGCGGCCGTAATGTGCGCCACGCCGTTGCCCAGCGCCCGCACCGGATGAAGTTTGATTTTCATGACGTTTCTCCTGTGTGAAGGCGCGGCCTTAGCGGCACACAGCCTCAGCGTTTTCAAAGTAGCTCTTCAGGTCCGGCTTCTCAGCGAGCTTGTAGTCGAGCGAGCAGCGGTTACCGTCCAGATCCACCACCTTCAGGTTTTCACCTTCGTTGCCGTTCAGGAATATATTGCCGTCGTCGAGCACGGTGGTGAGGTAGTTGTCATCCTTGTCGAGTACGGATGCGTTTTTCGGCAGAACCT
>CALFSF010000088.1 GCA_937917025.1 uncultured Paraburkholderia sp. | reverse complement strand
TCGGAAAACATCACGCCGAACTGGATGGTCGGCGGCTGCGGCGTCGAGGTCGAAGTCGACACGGAAACGGGCCACTTCAGGCTGATCCGTTTCGAGAACGTCGTCGATTGTGGAACGCCGATCAACCCGAAGGTCGTCGATACGCAGATTTCCGGCGCGGCGATCATGCAGCTTGGCATCACGATGTTCGAGCGCATGGAGTTCGACGAGGTGGGGCAGTTGCGCAACGCGTCGTTTGCCGAATACAAGATTCCGGGCATTCACGATATTCCGCACGTGATCGGCCGCGAGACGGTCGATTCCGTGCAGAGCAACGGGCCGTTCGGCGCGAAGGGCGTGGGCGAAAGCGCGACGTTCGGCGTCGCCTCCGCGATTGCCGAGGCGATCGAAGACGCGGTGGGCGTGCGCCTCACGTCGCTGCCGTTGACGCCAGAAACTGTGTTCCGCGCGCTGTGCGCGGCAAGAAACGAACCGATGGCCGAGGAATAAGCCATGAGCGACACGTCTATCACGATTCATTTTGTTCTCAACGGCGAGCGTGTCAGCGCCGATATCGAGCCGCATCAAACGATTCTCGACGTGCTGCGGCAGCGCTTCGCGCTGTACGGCGCGCGCGAAAGCTGCGGGCAGGGGCTGTGCGGCTGCTGCACGGTGCTCGTCAACGGCGAGAGCGTGTCCGGTTGTCTGTATCTGGCCGCGATGGCCGATGGCGGCGAGGTGGTCACGATCGAACATCTCGATGCGAACGGGCAACTCGATCCGGTGCAGCAGGCGTTCATCGAATGCGGCGCGTTTCAGTGCGGTTTCTGTACGTCCGGTTTCATCCTGATGAGCCGCCAGCTCCTCGACTGCAATCCCGACCCGACCGACGCCGAGATCCGTCATTACCTGTCCGGCAATCTGTGCCGTTGCGCGGCTTACCCGGAAATCATCGCGGCGGTTAAACTCGCCGCGCGGATGCGCAAAGAGGCGCTCGCGTAAGGGCGAAGCCGTTCCCACGCGACGCTCGTCGCAAAGCGGTATACAACAAGAATGAAGGAGACTGGCGATGCAACATCCCGTAGACGGTTCTGGCGGCGGTGCGCGTGACGCGCACGCGCTGGCTTCGCCCACTACGCAGCATGTGGTCTGGTACCGGTCGATCAACCGGCAGCAGTGGAGCGCGCTGATCGCGTCCAACCTCGGCTGGTTCTTCGACGGCTACGAGACCTACGCGCTGATCCTGACGGTGGGCGGCGCGCTCGGGCAACTGCTCGATCCGTCGCTGCATGCGCAGATTCCCTTTTATGCAGGCCTCGTGATCGCACTGACGCTGCTCGGCTGGGGCGTCGGCGGGCTGATCGGCGGCGTGCTCGCCGATTACATCGGGCGAAAGCGGATGATGATGTTCGCGATCCTCGCCTATTCGCTCACCACGGGCCTGAGCGCGCTGTCATGGGACTGGGCGTCGTTCGCCGCACTGCGCTTTGTCGTCGGCCTCGCGATGGGTTCCGAGTGGGCGACGGGCACGGCGATGACTGCGGAGATCTGGCCCGACCGCCATCGCGGCAAAGGCGCCGGGCTGATGCAATGCGGCCTCGGCACGGGGTTTTTCGTCGCGTCGCTGGTGTGGCTCTTCATGAGCGGCGTGGGCGAACACGCCTGGCGCTACATGTATCTGGTCGGCGTGCTGCCGGGCCTCGCGACCCTCTGGATGCGCGCCGGCATTCCCGAGTCGGAGCAATGGGAACGCGTCAACACCGACCGCAAGGACACGCTTGCCCGCAAACGCGCGGGCGTGGCGCTCGACGATCAGGAGCAGGCGCTCGCGCGCTTCACGCTGATCGATCTGTTCGCGGTGCCGGAACTGCGCAGGCGCACGGTGATCGCCGTGTTGATGTCGCTCAGCACGACGCTCGGCTGGTGGGGTATTTCCACGTGGGTGCCGCCGTATATCGGTTCGGTGGCCGCGCATTCGGGCCTGTCCGCGTCGACGTGGGCGAGCTTCGCGGGCATGGCGTATAAC
>CALFSF010000087.1 GCA_937917025.1 uncultured Paraburkholderia sp. | reverse complement strand
CCGAACGGGCGCGAGAACAGCACGCTGGCGAGTCCCACCACGAAGCACAGCGCCACCGCGAGGAACGTGTCGGAGAAAGTGAGCACGAGCGCCTCGCGCATCAGCAACCCATGCAGAACATCGAGACCGGCTGTCGCCGCGTTGAGCGCGTCGCCGCCCACCGCGGCCAGATGCGCCGCCTGCTGCTGGATCACGGCTTCGATCACTGGACGACCCGCCGTCACGTGTTCGTCGAGACGCTCGTAATGCAGGTTCAGACGGTCGTTGAGCATCGTGCTGGCGACGGCAATGCCAATCGCGCCGCCGAGGTTACGCATCAGATTGAAGAGGCCGCTGGCGGATTTGAGCCGCGATGGGGGCAGTGAACCGAGCGCCATCGTGACGATCGGCGGAATACAGAACTGCTGGCCGATGCCGCGCAGCGCCTGCGGAACCAGCAGTTCCTGCCAGCCCCACTGGTTCGTGAGCGGCACGTAGAGATACACGCCGACGCCGAAGCACACGAGCCCGAACACCATCAGCCAGCGCATGTCGACCCTGCGCGCAAGCCACGAATACGCGACCAGCGCCACCAGCTGGAAACAGCCGACCGAAAGCAGCGCAAGGCCGATCTGCAACGAATCGAAGCCGCGCACGCGGGCGAGGAACACCGGCGTCAGGAACACCGCACAGAAAATGCCGATGCCGGTAATGAACGACAGCAGACTGCCGATACTGAAGTTGCGGATTGCGAGCGCGTGCAGATCGACGATCGGTTCTTTTGCCGTGAACGCATGAACGAGGAACAGGAACCCGCAGATACCGCAGATCCATGCGCACGTCAGGATCACGTCGTCGCCGAACCAGTTCTTGCGCGGCCCTTCTTCGAGCACATACTCGAGGCAGCCCAGAAAGCCCGACATCAGCGCGATGCCGAGGTAGTCGCCCTTTTTCAGCAGGGACATATCGACATGATCGATGTGCACGAACCGCGGCACCAGCACGGTCACGAGAACGCCCGGCACGAGGTTCAGGTAGAACAGCCAGTGCCACGACCACTGCGACGTGATCCAGCCGCCAATCACGGGGCCGATCGTCGGCGCCAGCGACGCGAGCGCGCTGATCGTCGTCGACGCGATCAGCCGCTGTTTGCCGGGAAACAGCACGAATGCCGTGGTGAAGACCGTCGGGATCATCGCGGCGCCGAGCGCGCCCTGGAGCCCGCGAAACAGGATCATCGAGTTGATGTCCCACGCCATGCCGCACAGCATGCTCGTGATCGTGAAGCCGAGCGCCGACGCGGCGAACAGCCAGCGCGTGGAAAACACGCGCGAAAGCCAGCCCGACATCGGAATCACGAGGATTTCCGCGATCAGATACGACGTTTGCACCCAGGAGAGTTCATCCTGGCTGGCGGACAGGCCGCCGCCGATGTCCCTGAGCGAGGAAGCGACGATCTGGATGTCGAGCGTCGCCATGAAAAACCCGAGGCACATCAGCGCGAACGCGAAGGCTTTCGTGCGTATGGGCTGATCGGCGGGGTTCGCGAGGGGTGCTGCGTGCGCGTGGGTGCGGTTCATGATCGGCTCGTTCCGGGCTTACGCGTGGGCGGCGAGATGAACCTTGACCGTCGCCGAGAGCCCGGGGCGCAGTACGCCCTGCATGTCCTTCGGCACGTCGAGACGGATGCGCACCGGCACGCGCTGCACGATCTTCGTGAAGTTGCCGGTCGCGTTTTCCGCGGGCAGCACGCTGAACGTAGCCCCGGTTGCCGGTGCAAGGCTCTCGACGACGCCGTGGATCCCGCTGTTCGATGCATCCAGTTCGACGTCGACGCTGTCGCCGACGCGCATCTTCTTCAACTGGTCTTCCTTGAAGTTGGCGTCGATCCACAGGCCGCTCGAAGGCACGACGGTCAGCAGCGAAACGCCCGTATTCGCGAGCAGACCGACACGCGCGGTGCGATTGCCCACGTAGCCGTCGATCGGCGAGCGGATCGTCGTGTATTCGACGTTGAGCGCCGCGATGCGCTGCGCCGCCTGCGCGGTCGCGATACGCGCCTCGGCATCGCCGATCTGCGCGTCCAGCACGACCAGTTGACGCTGCGCGGCGACAAACGCGGCGTTGCTGCGATCGACGGCGGCGCGCGCCTTGAGCAGGTCCGCATCGGCGCGCTCGACGACCTGGCTCGACACGGCGTCGTCCTTCACGAGTTCACGGTAACGCGTCTGGTCGGCTGCGCTGCGCGTCAGTTCGGCGCCGGACGCGCGCACTTCGGCGCCCCGTTCGCTGATCGTCGCGAGTTGCAGCGACTTCTTCGCCTGCAATTCGGTGACGGCGGCTTTCGCGCTGTCCACTTCGGCATTCGCCTGCGCAAGACGCGCGTCGTAATCGCGTGCGTCCAGACGGATCAACACCTGGTTTTCGTGCACGTGTTCGTTGTCTTTCACCAGCACGTCGGTGACGAAGCCATTCACCTTCGGCGCCATGACGGTGACGTCGCCGCCGACATACGCGTCATCGGTGCTTTCGACAAAGCGCCCGACGAAGAACCAGTACGATCCGGCCGCAACCAGCACGACCAGAACCGCAATGACCGCGAGCAGCATCCACGGAATGCGTCGCGCGGGATTGGCACGACCCGCCACGCTGGCGGGTGCGATAGTCGAAGGAGTAGTGGACATGTTGATATGTGCGTATGCACTTATTTGCCTGAAAAAATCGGCGCGGGAAACGCGCCGGCCGATGCTGCCGCCCGCTTCACGCGGGCTTCGAATCTAGTCCCGGGTCATCGCAAACAGTTCGCGTCGCAGCGCTTTCGCACGCTCCGGGCCGAACCGCTTCTCGAATTCTTCCTGTGCCGCGTACCAGTGCTCGCGCGCGACGAGAATCCTGGCCTCGCCCGCTTCGGTCAACCCAATCGACAGTTCGCGCCGGTCCGGTTCCAGCGTCTCGCTGAATACCAGGCCGTCGCGACGCAGCGGCTGGATGGCACGCACGAGCGTCGTGCGCTGCATCACCATCTGGTCGGCGAGCGCCTTCATCGTCGTGCGGCGGGCGCGCCGGATCCTGCCCATGATCGAGAACTGCGTCGTCGTCAGACCGACCTGCGCGAGATGCCGGTCGTAGAGTTGCGAGACATAACGCGCCGCCTGGCGAATCGCGAAACAGTCGTCTTCTGCCGGAAATAACGTGGATTTCATTTACAAGTGCGTATGCACACATTAAGACGCAACAACGGCGGGCCGGTACCTCGCGCACGCCGTTATTCCGTGATGTCGAACAGTTCCGAGCGCAGCGCCTGCGCGCGCCCCTGGCCAAAACTGCTTTCGAATTCGTCCTGTGCGGCACGCCATGCGATGGCGGCCTTGTCGAAGATTTTCTCGCCCTTGCCGGTCAGGCTGAACAGAAACGTGCGGCCGTCATGCGCGGCCGGCTCGGTGGACACGAGACCGTCGCGTTGCAGCGGCTTCATCGCGCGGACCAGCGTTGTACGATCCATGACCATCGCGTCCGCCAGATCCATCATGGTCAGGTTCGGCGTGCGCGCGAGCTTGGCAAGAATCGTGAAATGCGCCGCCGACAAACCCACGGCCGACAAATGCCGCTCGTAAATCTGCGTGACATGCCGTGCCGCCTGCCGCAGCGCAAAGCAGTTGCATTCGTCGTAGGAGAGCGGCCGGTTCATGGATGGCAATATAGATGTGCATACGCACACTGTCAAGTTCTTTGCTGCATGACGGATGACCGGCGCAGATGGGTTCCCGCCCGCTCAAGGTGAGCACGCTCACGCCCACCTCGACGCGGTGCGCGCCGCCGCCAAGAATCATGCCGCGCAACAGCGACACGTCGCTGTAGTCGCGGCCCGTTGCCAGCGTCACGTGATCGGTGTCGGCGAGCACGTCGTTGGTCGGATCGAGATCGATCCAGCCGCTGCCCGGGCAATGGACCGACACCCATGCGTGCGACGCGTCCGCGCCGATCAGCCGTGCCTGTCCGGGCGGCCGGTCGTTGCGCAGATAACCGCTGACGTAACGCGCGGGCAACCCCAGCGAGCGCAGGCAACCGATCATCACCTGCGCGAAATCCTGGCACACGCCGCGCCTCAATTCGAACGCGCGTTCAGCGGGCGTGTCGAACATCGTCGCCGATGGCGTGTATTCGAAGTCCGCGTGAATGCGATGCATCAGGTCGACCGCGCCCGCCGCGACCGGCATGCCCGGCGGAAAACTCCGCAGTGCGTATTCGCGCAACGCGGGGCGCGGCACGATATTCGGCGAAGCAAAGCGGAACTCCGTCTCCGGCCTGAACGTCCCGCCGACGCTAAAGTGCAGCGCGCCGGCAACCGCGTCCCACGCGGGCGTCGAGTGCGGGTCGAGCGACGTCCAGCGCGGCGTCAGCTGCACCGTCGTTTCGCTCACGAGCTGCAGGCGCTCGTGCGGGGTGTCGAGCGCGAAATACAGCACGTCGTTGCCGAACGCATCGATGCGGCTATGCGTATACGATGGCGTCGGCTCGATGCGCTCGGTGTGGTTCACCACGCGCTGCCACGCACACGCGAGCGGCCGGATGGTCGCGAGGTGTTGCGCCGTTTCCACCAGCGTCGAATAGCGATACGTGGTGCGGTGCGACACCGACAACACGGTATGCCCCGCCGTCATGACGACACCCGCGACGCGAGCGTATTCGCGTGGCTGAAATAACGCGCGCTGATTTCATTGGCCGCGAGCGCGACCAGCGCGTTCAGGTCATTGCACACTTCGATGAGTTCGGTATGGACGCCATGCGCATCGGTTGCGCACAGGCGTTCGAGAGACAGCAGGGATTCGACGGGGCGCATCAGGCCGGAAAACGTCGCATGGCTCGAACTGCCGGCGGCGACGGTGATCTCGTCGAGCTTGCGGCACAGGTGTTCGTAGACGCCGTACAGGCCGCGCGGATTGGTCGGCTCGACCACCAGCAGATCGAGCAGCGCGGGCACCTCGAAGCGGCCCGGATAAAGCGAGCGATACGTCAGCGTGCTGTCGAA
>CALFSF010000086.1 GCA_937917025.1 uncultured Paraburkholderia sp. | reverse complement strand
AGCCCGCATGCGGCCCGCACGCGATGCGCCAGTTGCGCCATGCAATGACCGCCCCGCCCAGGCCGATCAACAGCGCGCCGACACTCACCGCGCTTAACGCCGGCATCAGCCACGACCATTGCGGCGCCGCCAGTGGCGCGCGGTGCGGATAACATCCCTGAGCCGCGAGCGTCTCGCCGATTTCGGTCTGCAACACCCACACCGTGGCCGCGCCGAAGAGTCCGAACAGCATCGTCAGCCAGCCGGCGCGGCCGTGACGCGGTGCGCCGCCCCGCTGCCTGCCGTCCACGGTCGGGCCGGCCGCCGATGGCTTCGCGCGGCCGGGGCGCTGCTGATGGTTCGCCATGGCTAGCATCGTCGGTCTCCTAGAAAAGAAACGGCGTGACGTACAGCGTCGTGAAGATGAAGAGCCACACGACGTCGACGAAATGCCAGTACAGGCTGCCAATTTTCAGCGCGGCGCAACGCCGTTCGTCGAAATAGCCCAACGCCGTCCAGGCGAGCAGGAACGCCAGCACGACGAGTCCGACCGCCACATGGATCATGTGAAAGGCGGTGATCGTGAAATACAGCGACCCGTACAGATTCGATGCGATGCCGTAAGGGTGATCGTGCCATTCCTTCAATTGAATGCCGGCGAAGACGATCCCCAGCACGATCGCGAAAGCCATCGACGCGACGGCCCATCTGATCCTGCGCCGCCGCACGAGGCGCTCGCACAGCCACACGAACACACTGCTCGACAGCAGGACGCAGGTATTGAGCCCACCGATACCGATCTTCGGCAGGCCTTCAGGCGGCCAGTGCTGCCCGGTCTGCGACGCGAGATAAAGGTACGAAAAAATCAGGTAGCCGAACAGCGACGCTTCGGTGACGATCGTCGCCATCATCCCCCACCAGCCGCTCGACAGCTGGCCCGCGCTGCCCACTGGCAAAAGCTCGCCGCGGCGACCGGTCAGATCACTCATGGCTGGCTCCCGCGTCTTCCACCGCATCCGGTTCGCGCTGGATCAGCAACCGCTCCGGCCACAGCCACACGACAATCGATACGCCGCACGCCACCACCATGACGCCGGTGGCGATCCATGCGTGCAGCAGCATCGCGACGAACAGCAGCGCGCTGGATATGCCAAGCAGAAGCGGCGCATAGGAATCCGAAGGCATCCTCAGGATGATGTCAGGTCTCGCGTCGAGCGACGTCGTGCCCAGCGCCTCGCGCCCGTGGTCAAGCAGAAAGCCTTCGTCGAGTGTCGAATGGGCGCCCTCTTCGATGCGCGCTTCCCACAGCGGATTGCGGCTCGCGACGACCGGCACGACGGCGAAGTTGTACGACGGCGGCGGCGACGACACCGACCATTCGAGCGACGCGGCGTCCCACGGGTTGTCGCCGGCCGGCTTGCCGCGCCGCAGGCTGATCGCGATGTCGATGAGAAAGATGAGAATCCCGACGGCAAGCACGAACGAGCCGATCGTCGTGATCATGTTGGTGGTGTTCCATCCCATGTCCGCCGGATAGGTATAGATTCGCCGCGGCATGCCGAGCAGGCCGGAAATATGCATCGGGAAGAAGCCGAGGTTAAAGCCGATAAAGCTGATCCAGAACGACAGCTTGCCGAGGGGCTCGCTCGTCATCTTGCCCGTGAACTTGGGAAACCAGTAGTAGATGCCGCCGATCACCGGAAACACGTTGATGCCGAGCAGCACGTAGTGCAGATGCGCGACGACAAAATAGGTATCGGTGAGCTGCCAGTCGAAGGGCACGGCGGCCGTCATCACCCCGGACACGCCGCCGATGACGAATAGCAGCACGAACCCCGCGAAAAACAGGAACGGCACGCGATACACCGGACGTCCGAGCCAGATCGTCGCGATCCACGCGAAGACGGCAACCGCGCTCGGCACCGAGATCAGCGTACTGGCGACGCCGAAAAACGACAGCGCGAGCGGCGAGATGCCGGTCGCGAACATGTGATGAATCCAGACGACGAAACCGATCATCATCGTCGCGACAGTGGAAATCGCGACCGGTGTGTAACCCACCAGCGGCCGTCGGCAGAAAGTCGGCAACGCATCGGATACGATCCCCATCGCCGGCAGCACGACGACATACACCCACGGGTGTCCGAACATCCAGAACAGGTGCTGCCATAACATCGGCCGGCCGGCGTTGCCGACGTCGAAGAAATGCGTGCCGAACTGCCGGTCGAGCCACAACATGAGAAAGGCGAGGCTGACCGATGGAATCGCGAGCAGATTGGCCGCCGAGGCGGTCAGCGTGCCCCACACCAGAATCGGCAGGCGGTCGATCGACATGCCGGGCGCGCGCATGCGCAACAGCGTGATCACGAAGTTGACCGACCCGACGGTCGTCGAAATGCCGAGCAGCACCATGCCGAGCGCGTAGACGTCGATGTTGGGGCCGGTGTCGTATTCGAGGCTCGCGAGCGGCACGTAGTTGAACCAGCCGGCGTCGGGCGCCTGACCGAGCGGAAAACTCGCGTAGAGGAAGAGCCCCGCGAACAGGAACACCCAGTAAGAGAGTGCATTGAGACGCGGAAACGCCATGTCGCGCGCACCGAGCACGAGCGGCCACAGATAGTTGGAGAAGCCCGACAGAACAGGCAGCGCGTACAGGAAAATCATCGTGATGCCGTGCATCGTGAAGAGCTGGTTGTATTGCTCCGGCGACAGCAGATGCGAGTTGGGCTGCGCAAGCTGGATGCGCATGATGAGCGCCTCGACACCGCCGACGATCAGGAAGACAAACGCGGTCACGATGTAGCGCAGGCCGATCCGCTTGTGATCCACGGTCGCGAGCCAGCCGCGCCAGCCGGGCAGGCTTTCCCATAGTTCGCGCAGACGCTGTTCGCGCTCCGAGCCCTGCGGCATGCGGCCGGTCTCTGGCCGGCGTGCGAGCCGCAGGTCGGGCGAATTCGGTGCGAGATCGGCCATGTTCTTCCTTGTTCCGGGGCGAAGCGCTAACGGAGCGTCGCCAGATACGCCGACAGTGCCGCGGCGTCCTGGGGCTTGAGCGCAATGCTCGGCATCAACGCTTCCGGCTTGATCTGTTGCGCGTGCTGGATCCAGTCGAGCAGATGCGCGGGGGTATTGGTCAACGTGCCCGCGGCGAGTTGCCGGCGCGAGCCGACGTGCGTGAGATCGGGCGCGAACACGCCGGCAGCATCGCTGCCGCGCACCGCGTGGCAGCCGGCGCAGCGGTCCATGAAGATCTTCTGCCCGGCATGCGCCGGCGCGTCAGCCGGCGACGGCGCGAGCTGCAGCTGCGCGGCGCGCCATGCGGTGAATTCCGCAGCCGGCTGCGCGACGACTTCGAATGCCATGTGCGCATGCTGCGCGCCGCAAAACTGCGAGCACTGGCCGCGATAGACGCCGGGAGCGTCTGCCTCGATCCATTGCGTATTGACCTGTCCCGGGATCGTCTGGGTCTTGCCGGCGAGACGCGGCACCCAGAACGCGTGGATGACGTCGGCGCTTTTCAGGTCGACCTTCACCGGCACGCCAACCGGGATATGAATTTCGTTGGCCGTCACGAAGCGCTGCGCCGGATCGGCGTCGTCGCCATAGTCGATCTTCCACCACCAGTCGTACGCGGTGACCGTGATCGTCAAGGCCGGCGCGGGCGATGGCTGCGCGACCGCCTGGAGCGTGACGAGCGTATAGAAAAGCGACACCAGCAACGCCACGGTCGACACGCCCACGCCCGCATAGACCCATGTCATCCCGCCGCCTTCCCTGCCGAGCGCACCGGGCGCCGCGGGCGGACGCCGACGCAGCAGCGCGGCCGCCAGCAGAATGACGATGATGGCGACGACCGCGACGCACATCGCGGTCACGCCCCAGCCGAGATACATCGTCGGCGAAGCGGCGGGGCCCGCGCTGTGCAGGAAATAGTCGAGCGGCGAATCGGCGCGCGCGGGCAACGGCGACACAAGCGCCGCGACGGGCACCACGCGCACGACACCCATACCCGGGATCAGCGCGGGCCGCACGACAACTCTCCACGCGCGGCGAGCGCTTCGATACGGTCGGCCGTGCGGCAGGCAATCGCCTGAATCGTCAGCGACGGATTGACGCCGCCCACGGTCGGGAACACCGAGCCGTCGCAGATCCACAGATTGGGGATGTCCCAGCAGCGGCAGTCCGCGTTGACGACGCTCGTGCGCGGATCGTCCCCCATGCGCGCGGTGCCGTTCAGATGGCAGGTATCGTCTTCCTGATTCCAGATTTCGCGCGCGCCCGCCGCCTCCAGATGACGGTCCATGAAGTCGAGTGCGTGTCTGACGAGGCGCGTGTCGTTATCGCACAGAGAATAAGTCACGCGTGCGACCGGCAGCCCGTACTGGTCTTTTTCGTCCGCGAGGGTGACGCGGTTGCGCTCCTGCGGCAGCGTCTCGCCGACGATCTTCAGTCCCGCCTGATGGTTGTACTTCTCCATCTCGCGGGCCAGCGCGTCGCCCCACAAACCGCGACCGTTCTGCGTCGACGCCCATGCGCCCGGCAGCACGCCCTGGCTCATGTAGCAATAGCCGCCGAAGAAGTCCTTGTCCGTGTCCTTATAGTTCCAGTGCTCGGTCAAAGCGAGCGACGGCGGCCCCTTGTACCAGCGGATTTCTTCGTCCATCACGCCCCACGCGCCCTGGTTGGTCTGCACCATCAGGTTCTTGCCGACGAGCCCCGAACTGTTCGCGAGACCATCGGGAAAGGCGGCGTTCGCCGACATCAGAAGCAGGCGCGGCGTCTCGATCGCATAACCCGCGACGACGACATTGCGCGCGCGCTGAAACTGCCAGACGCCCTCGCGCAGATAGTGCACGCCGCTCGCATGCCCGGCGGCATCCGTTTCGATGCGCCCGACCATCGCGAGATCGCGGATTTCGGCGCCGGCCTGCACGGCCCACGGAATCCACGTGACGAGCGCGCTCTGCTTCGCGTTCGTCGAACAGCCCGTCACGCAAAACCCGCGATACACGCACTGATGCGATTCGCCGCGCGGCGCGGACACCGTGGCGAGCGGCGTCGGCGTCCAGTCGATGCCGAGCGCCTCGGCGCCGCGCGCGAGCACCAGCGCGGAAGCGTTCAGTTCATGCGCGCGATACGGATAACGGGGACGCTTCGGCCCCCACGGATAGCTGAGCGGGCCGGAGATTTTCAGTGCGTCTTCGACCTGCGCGTAGTAACGCCACATCTCGCGCCAGTCGATCGGCCAGTCGGCGCCGTAGCCGAGCGTCGTGCGCGCCTTGAACCATTCCGGCCGAAAGCGCAGCGACACCATCGCGAAATGCACCGTGCTGCCGCCGACCGCCTTGCCGCTGTTGTTGCTGCCAAGACGCAGCGGCGTGTCGCCGTCGACGATACGCTCGTCGGTCCAGTAGACCTTTTCCTGATGCGTTTCGTCCGACGCGAATTCCTCGAGCGGCCGCCACCATGCGCCGGCATCGAAGGCAACGACGGAAAAACCCTTTCGCGCGAGCTGGCACGCGAGCGTGCCGCCGCCCGCACCCGTGCCGACGATGACGAAGTCGACGGCTTCGTCGCGCGGATACTCGCGCATCGGCAGCCACGCACCGGGGCGATGCACGTCGGGCGCACGGCCATCCTTGCCACGCGGGGTGTGCAGCGCATCATCGAACACGTTCGTTCTCCCTGCGCGCGTCGTCTTCGCCGCCCGGCTTCGCCTCGACCGCCTCCCACGGGTCGCGCCGCCCGGCGATGAGCCGCACGTAGCCGCGCGGACTCGCCGGGCCGCCGAAGCCGATTTCGCTCCACGCGTCCGGATGCGAGTAGTACGCGCCGCAGATGTCGTGCATCACGCGATCGGTGAAAAAAAGCTTCGGGGGCACGCCGTTCCACTCGGCGCCGGTCAGCTCGCCCGCCTGCATTTTCACGATCAGCGTGTCCTGCTCGCCGCATTCGAGTTGATGGAAGGGGACGTTATAGCGCGCGTGCGCTTCGGCATCGAGCGCCGCGAGACCACGCGGCCACGCGTCGCGTGCCGGCGGCAGCCGCGCGTCGCGATAGCCGTCGCCCTGGTTGCGTTGAAGGCGGGCATCGACGAGCGCGGCAAGCGGTACCGCGGCCCGTCCGGCAGGCTGCTGGATGACGCGGTCGCACAACGCGTCCAGCGTTTTCCACTGCGCCTCGCTGAAGAACGTCGGCTCGCGCGTGACCGACAGCCGCTCGTCGACGGCGCGGCGGGTCGTTTCGTTCCATGACGGCGTGTGACGTTTGCGCAGCACGTCGTAGCCCGGGTAGCGGGAAGTGGGCGGAGTGCGTTCTTGATCAGTCATCGGTCTCGCCTTCCCTCAATCCGAGCGCCGCGAGCCCTGCCAGCGCGAGCGCGGTGAAGCCCGGCGGCGCGGGGAGCGGTGGCCCGCTGAAGATGTTCTGTGACCAGTTGCGCCAGCCTCCCATGTTGCGCGCAACGCCGAACATATGGAACCCCACCCCCGCGAAACCGAGTACCGCGGTGCACCGCAGCCATAGCCGCGTGAACCAGCGATCCGGCCGCGACGGCGCGCATGCGGCATGGGCGAGCAGCGCGGCGGCCACCGGTGGAATCGTGACCGGCGCATACATGGCCGGGTTGTGAAACGCGCCCCTGACATGCAGCAGCGCGACTTCGCCGATCGTGCCGACAAGGCCAACGCTCGCGAGCAGCGCCAGTGCGCGGCCGGCAGGCATCCCCCACAGGCGCGGCTCGCGTGCGGGTTCGTCGCGCAACCGCTCGGCCGCCGCGCCGAGCGCGCCCGACAGCAGCATCGCGATCGGCGCGCCGAGCGGCGCCGCGTAAAAAAGGTTCTGCCAGCCGAAGCCACCTGGCCGTTTCATGACGTTGTACAGATGAAAGCCGCTGCCGGTGATGCCGGTCGCGGCGGCCATCAGATAGATCGCGTCGCGCCCGCGATGGGCGCTGGGCTTGTTGTCCTGGCCGCCATGTACGCCGGCGGCGAGCGAGAGCAGCGACACGACAAGCGGCGTATACATCGCGCGATTCTCGAACGAGCCGCGATAGTGTTCCATCCCGCTGTCGGCGAGTACCGACAGCGCCAGCAGCGCCGAACTGTGATTGAGCTTCCTCGCCGCCAGCAGGTGAGCCGGGACGGCGGCGTTGCGCGGACTGCGCAAACGGGGCGCGTCGCGCGGCTGACGTGTCCCGTTGCCCGCCCGGGTCAGCGCGGCCGCACCCGCGAGCGCCGCCGCCGCGCCAAGGATTCCAAAGCCGATCATCTCCGCTCGCTGCATCGCTGCTCCTTCAATGGGCCGCATAGCGTCGCGCATCCGCCTGTTTGAACTCGAGCCCGCAACCCGGCCGCGACAGGTCCGGTGCGATCACGCCGTCGTGCGGTATCGGCGCGCCGTCGAACAGCATCCGCTCGATACGCACATGGTCATGAAACCATTCCTGATGCCGCAGACGCGGCACCGCGCATGCGACGTGCAGATGCAGTGCGGGCGCGCAATGCGCGGACAGCGCGACGTGATGCGCGTCCGCGAGACTGGCCGTCTGCATGAAACCCGTGATGCCGCCACACCGGCTCGCGTCGGCCTGCAGCACATCCACCGCGCCCGCTTCCAGCATGCAGCGGAAATAATCGGCGGTATATCCGTATTCGCCAGCCGCGATCTCCATGCCGTGCGGCACCAGATCGCGCAAGCGGCGCAGCCCGTCAA
>CALFSF010000085.1 GCA_937917025.1 uncultured Paraburkholderia sp. | reverse complement strand
GATGATCGCCGCGCCGCGCTTGCCGACGGTCGGGATGAACGTGTTGCGGTTCCATTCTTCATCGTTGATCAGCTTGGTCAGCGATTGACCTTCAGCCGTTGCAACGCGGAAATCCGGGTACATCGTCGGCGAGTGGTTGCCCCACACGGCGAGCTTTTCGATCGAGGCGACCGGCTTGCCCGATTTGGCGGCCAGTTGCGACAGCGCGCGGTTGTGGTCCAGACGCAGCATGGCGGTGAAGTTCTTCTTCGGCAGATCCGGCGCCGACTTCATCGCGATATACGCGTTCGTGTTGGCCGGGTTGCCGACCACGAGCACCTTCACGTCGCGGCTCGCGACTTCGTTCAGCGCCTTGCCCTGAACCGTGAAGATTTCGGCGTTCGCCGACAGCAGGTCCTTGCGTTCCATGCCTTTCGAACGCGGACGCGCGCCCACCAGCAGGGCCACGTCGGCATCCTTGAATGCAACCTTCGGATCGTCGGTGATCACGACGCCCGACAGCAGCGGGAATGCGCAGTCATCCAGTTCCATCACGACGCCTTTAACGGCAGCTTGCGCTTGCGGCAGATCCAGCAGTTGCAGGACGACCGGCTGGTCCTTGCCGAGCAGATCGCCATTGGCGATGCGAAACAGCAGGGAGTAAGCGATTTGACCTGCGGCGCCGGTGACGGCAACGCGCTTTGCGGGCTTAGCCATTGAGAAATCTCCAGGACGATGCGTTAGACGCTAAGGGAAAACGCCATTCTATATGCGCGTTGCTCGAAGCGTCGGTTAAACACAGCGGAATTCGCAGCGCGCGGACAGCCTGTAATGAAGCTGCAAGGCGTGCCGCGGCGAGGCCACCATGCCGGGAAACCTGTGCCTGTACGGCTGAGCGGGTAAAGCGGGGAGCGCCGCACCTGGCCACCGCATGACGCGGGCCCTGCAACAGCGTGTTCCGGAAGCGTCTGACGAAGCACTGACGGGCGAATCGAAACCTGAACTGCGTGAGGGTGCGGCGTGGCGCAGGGCGGCTTTCGCAGTGCGGCGATCATGCTGGAAATGCAATGCGTGACCACCCGCAAACCCTTGCTCGCCAAGGAGTGTAGGAGTCGGACAGCGCAAAGTCAACATTATCTTATGTCTTATATAAGACATATGTATCGACGGGAAAACTCTGGACGGAGGGCGGCCCTTTATGATGAAATGCGCGGATGACTTCGAACCCGGCGAGCACCGCGAATTCACCTGGCCCGGCTGCCAGCGGCGAGGCCGCGCACGCTGCCGCGCCTGCTTCGTCGCCCACGTTCAGTCCGCTTTACCAGCAGATCAAGGGGCTCATCACGCAGAGCCTCGAATCCGGCGAATGGAAGCCGGGCGAGATCATTCCCAGTGAAGTCGAGCTGGCGTCGCGTTACAAGGTCAGCCAGGGCACCGTGCGCAAGGCGATCGACGAACTCGCCGCCGACAACCTGCTGGTGCGCCGCCAGGGCAAGGGCACGTTTGTTGCCACGCACAACGAAGACCGCGCACAGTTTCGCTTCCTCCGGTTACTGGCCGACGACGGCGTCGAGCATCCGCACGTCAGCCGGCTGCTCGAATGCAGGCGGCTGCGCGCTTCGGCCGATATTGCCCGTCAGCTCGACCTGAAGCCGGCCGATCCGGTCGTGCTCATCAAGCGCCTGCTGCAGTTCGACGGCGAAACCACCGTACTCGATGAAATCTGGCTGCCCGGCGGCGTGTTCCGCGGGCTGACGCTCGAGCGTCTAGAGGAGTACAAGGGGCCGCTTTACGCGATGTTCGAAACGGAGTTCGGCACGCGCATGATCCGCGCAACCGAAAAGATCCGCGCGGTCGCCGCGGACCCGTCGGTGGCGGACCTGCTGCACGTACCGGCTGGCTTTCCGCTACTTTCCGTCGAACGCGTTTCATATACCTATGGCGATCGTCCCGTCGAAGTGCGGCGTGGATGGTATGTCACAACAGGGTATTACTATCAGAATGACTTGAGCTGAACGACCGCGCTGCGCGGGGTGCGCAGCGCGTGTGAAGACGCCTTTATCGCGCGTGCCGTAACAGTGTCGAGCGTTGTTACGCTGCAGCGCGAAAAGAAAAGGCGCTAAAATCGCGGATTAGTGTGACTACAAGTAGGGGTCTAGCATGGCTGAAGCCGTAAAAAAACCGAGACCGGAATTCCGGAACATCGGTATCGGGCAGATTTTGACGGCATACCGTCTCCCTCTAGCGGGGCGTGTATCGATTCTCCATCGTGTGAGCGGTGGGCTGCTTTTTGTATTTCTTCCGTTCCTGCTGTACCTCTTCGATCAAAGTCTCACCTCGGAACTCAGCTTCGAAGTCTTCAAGGGTTTCCTCTCCAACATCATCGTCAAGCTCATCACGCTCGTTCTTGCGTGGGCCTTCCTGTTTCACTTCTGCGCCGGCATCCGTCACCTCGTGATGGACATGCACTACGCGGTGTCGAAGGAAGGCGGCAAGCAGACGTCGATCGTCGTACTGGTCGTGTCTTCGCTGCTCACGATTGTGTTCGCGCTCAAACTCTTTGGAGCATTCTGACATGGCAGCCAATAACCGGATCGGCTCGAAGCGCCTCGTCGTCGGCGCGCATTACGGCCTGCGCGACTGGCTCGCACAGCGCATCACCGCCTGCATCATGGCGGTCTATACCGTCATCCTGCTTGCGCTCTTCTTCGGCGCACACGATTTCTCGTATGACGGATGGGCATCGATTTTCGCGATGCAATGGATGAAGCTCGCCACGTTTGTCACGCTGCTGTCGCTGTTCTATCACGCGTGGGTCGGCATCCGTGACATCTGGATGGACTACATCAAGCCCGCGGGTTTGCGTTTGTTCCTCCAGGCGCTGACGATCGTCTGGCTGCTCGGTTGTGCAGGCTACGCTGCGCAGATTCTCTGGAGAGTGTAAAAGAATGGTTGCAATCAAGAATTCTCTGCCGCGTCGCCGCTTCGACGTGGTCAT
>CALFSF010000084.1 GCA_937917025.1 uncultured Paraburkholderia sp. | reverse complement strand
TTCTTCAAGCACCGCGTCAGACAGGTTCAATTGCGCCGCCTGCATGTTTTCACGCAGATGTCCTGTCGACGACGTACCCGGAATCAGCAGGATGTTAGGCGAGCGATGCAGAAGCCACGCAAGCGCCACCTGCATCGGCGTGGCACCGAGCTTCTGCGCGACCCCCGACAGCACCGACGACTGAAGCGGCGTGAATCCCCCAAGCGGAAAGAACGGCACATAGGCGATGCCCGTGGCGGCGAGTTCGTCGACGAGCGCGTCGTCTTCCCGCTGGACCAGGTTGTAGTGGTTCTGCACGCAGACGATTTCCACGATTCCCTGCGCCTCGGCGACCTGGGGCGACGTCACGTTGCTCAGGCCAATATGTCGCACGAGTCCCTTGCGTTGAAGCCCGGCGAGTGCCTCGACCTGTCTTGCGATCGTTCCTTCGGATGGCGCGTGGACCTTGCCCATGATCCGCAGGTTGACGATTTCGATCGCGTCGAGCCCGAGGTTGCGCAGGTTGTCGTGGACGCCGCGCTCGATGTCCTGCGGCTCCATCGCGGGTAGCCATGAAGCGTCGTCACCCCGCACGGCACCGACCTTGGTGACGATCACGAGGTCGTCCGGGTACGGATGCAGCGCTTCGCGGATGATCTGGTTGGTGACGTGCGGCCCGTAGAAGTCGCTCGTATCGATGTGATTGACGCCCGACGCCACCGCCTCGCGAAGAACAGCGATCGCGGCTTCGCGATCCTTCGGCGGACCGAATACGCCAGGGCCGGCAAGCTGCATGGCACCGTAGCCCATCCGGCGCACCGTGTGACCGGCGAGAGAGTAAGTGGCTGCGGGTGTGGACTTTGACATGACGTGCTCCTCGTGGAAGGTTGTGCGCCAGTATGCGGCGATTGCACTGTTGAATAAACCGGTTTAACTTATACGGGTTGTTCAAAAAAATGCACAATTGCCATGGACCTGAACGATCTCGCCGCTTTTATCTCCGTCGCGCGCTCAGGCGGCTTTCGCGATGCCGCGCGAATCAGCGGTGTGTCCGCGTCTAGCCTCAGCATTGCCGTGCGCCGTCTGGAAGCGAAGCTGGGTCTGCGTCTGCTGAACCGCACCACCCGCAGCGTCGCGCCGACCGAAGCGGGGCTGCGTCTCATCGAAAAGCTCACGCCGCTCTTCAGCGAAATGGAAGCGGCGCTCGACGTGCTGAACGGCTTTCGCGACAAACCGTCGGGCACGCTCAAGCTCAACGTACCCGCGAGCGTCGCGCACATCGACCTGCCTGGTGTGATCGCGCCGTTCCTGAAGGCCTATCCGGACATCCGGGTGGAAGTCGTCATCGAGGATGGGTTTGTCGACGTGCTTTCGATCGGCTGCGACGCGGGCATTCGCTACGACGAGCGTCTCGAGCAGGACATGATCGCGATTCCGATCGGGCCGCGTGTGCAGCGTTTCGCCACCGCTGCGACGCCGGACTATCTCGACACGCACGGCAGGCCCGCACACCCGCGTGAGCTGCTCGCGCACGCGTGCCTGCGCATCCAGTTCGCGGGGGGCGCCATGGCAACCTGGAACTTCGAGCGCGACGGCGAGCGCGTGCAGCTGGATCCGCCAGGGCCGCTCGTGGTCAGGCCCGGCGCGGCGGGCGATCTTGCCGTCAGAACCGCGATGGCAGGCGTGGGTGTCGTGCATCTTTTCGAGGATATGCTGCGCCCGCATCTCGATAGCGGCGCACTTGAACCGGTCCTGGAGCCGTGGTGGGAGCGCTTTTCGGGGCCGTTTCTTTACTATCCCGGGCATCGTCATGTGCCCGCGCCGCTGCGCGCGTTTGTTGATTTTCTTAAGGGTGGGGAAGCGGCGGCGCGTTGATTCGTCGTATCGCTTCGAGCTGTTTGTTTCGAAGACGCGAGATCATCCGAAGGGTCATTCGCGTGTGCTCAATTCCTGCAGCATATCCAGAAATGCCCGCACCTTGACGCCCAGCAGACGGCGCGAATGGTAGAGCGCCCAGATTTCAACGGGCGGACCGACCTCCTCGCCCCAGCAGCGGAGTCGTCCCGCGGGCACATCGTCCGCGACCAGAATTCCAGGTAGCAGCGCAGCGCCCACGCCGGTCAGCACCGCCTCGCGCACCATCAATAACGACGAAAGTCGCAGGACCGGCACCGGTCTGAGCGCCGTGACGCCAGTCGATTCCGTCCGCATGCTCCAGAGCGCATCCACTCGCGCCGCGGATCGCAAGACAGCTGGCACCGGCAACGCGACGCCTGCGTCTTCACCCGGTAGCGCCGATGGAAGGGAGACAGCGGGCGCGGCAACGACGAGCCGTCTGTCGCTGAGAATGCGGCGTCCCACCAGCAGTTCATCAGGCGGCGGATTGATGCGGATCACGAGGTCGTAGCCGTCCTCGACGGGATCGACGACCCGGTCTTCCGCGACGACTTCGAGCTCGACCTGCGGAAACGCCAGCGCAAAGCGCGCTGCGATCCGGCAAAGCACGACATGCGCGAACACGACCGGCGCGCTGACGCGTAACCGCCCGCGTGGCACGGGAGCCCGCGACGCGACGGATTCGCCCACTTCCTGGATCTCGGTCATGAGCCCGCTCGTGCGCTCATGGAGCACAACGCCTTCTTCTGTCAGCCGCAGACGCCGGGCACCGCGCTCGATCAACCGCACCCCCAGCTCTTCCTCCAGCTCGGCGACGCGTCGTGACAGCGTGGCCTTGGGCCGGTCGAGCGCCCGGCTGGCTGGACCAAATCCGCCGTGCAGGGCGACTGCATTGAAATCGGCAAGCGCCGTGAGATTCATGATCGTTCCATCGGCGAGACGAGGTGTCCTGATTCTGCCACTTTCGACGCATAGGTGGAACGCGTATCGTGACTCTTGCGGGCTGATCCGGCCCATTCTTTCGTGGAGATGATCATGGCAATTCTCGTAACTGGCAGTACCGGCGTGGTGGGCAAGCAGGTTCTCGCGCATCTGGAAGGGAGCGGCCTTGAGGTGCGGGCGTTGACGCGCACGCCGGAACAATCACGCTTCGCCGATGGCATCGCCGCAGTGAAGGGCGATCTTTCCGACGTGGATGCGGTGCGGCGTGCGATGAGCGGTGTCAGCACGCTGTTCCTGCTCGCACCGAACGCCGCGGACGAGCTGACGCAGGCGTTGCAGGCATTGAGCGTGGCGCGCGAGATGGACGTGAAGGGCATCGTCTATCTGTCGGTTTTCAAGGGCGCCGAATATGTCGACGTTCCTCACTTCACCGGCAAACATACGGTCGAGCGGATGATCGAGCACTGCGATCTTCCGGCGACGATCCTGCGCCCCGCGTATTTCATCCAGAACGACGTCCGGCAGAAAGAGCCGCTGCTGACGCATGGCGTGTACGGCATGCCGATTGGCAGCCAGGGCATTTCAATGGTGGACGTCCGCGATATCGGCGAGGCAGCCGCGCGCGAACTTGTTCGCCGCGAGCGAGCGGCCAGCCGGCTGCCGCGGGAATCATTCGAACTGGTCGGCCCCGACGCGCTGACCGCGCATGCCGTCGTGGAAATCTGGACTGAAGCACTCGGGCGCACGATCCAGTACGGGGGCGACGATCTCGACCTGCTCGAACAACGGCTCAGGTCGGCCGCGCCGGCATGGCTCGCTTATGACATGCGTCTGATGATGGCGCGATACCAGCAGGATGGCGCAGTCGCGTCGAAGGACGAGGTTGGCCGCCTGGCGACGTTGCTGGGGAGGCAACCGCGGTCCTATCGCGACTTCGCGCTCGCGACGGCCTCGACATGGGCCAGCGCCTGACGGCAGGCGACGGCCGCCGGGCCATAAACGAAAACAGCCCCGCACATGCGGGGCTGTTCATCACCACCCGGGAAAACCTTCGAAACTCAATACACCGGGTGTCCGTTAATCAGGCTCGGCAACCAGGTCGAAAAGAACGGCAGATAGGTGACGACGTTGATCGCACTGAAGATGGCCAGATAATACGGCCACGCGATTTTCGTCGTTTCGCCAATCGAGACGTTGCCGATCGCGCAACCGACGAACTGCACCGAGCCGATCGGCGGATGAACCAGACCCAGTGAGCAGTTCAGCAGAATCATGATGCCGAACTGCACGGGGCCCACGCCGGCATGCATCGCGAGCGGCAGGAACAGCGGCGTCGTGATCAGGATGTGCGCGGCCATGTCGACGAACGTGCCGAGGAAAACCTGGAGGATGTTGATATACAGCAGCATCAGCCACGGAAGCGTCGTTGCATGTTCGAGCAGGCGCTCGATCGCGTCGGGAATCTCCAGGTAAGCCATCTGGAAGCGCAGCATGTTCGACACGGCGATCAGCAGCAGCACCACACCCGTTGTCTTGGTCGCGCTGGAAAGCGCCACGAAGAGCTTCTTTCTCGTCATCGAGCGATAGACGACAAGTGTCAGCACCAGCGAATAGACCACCGCGATCGCCGCGGCTTCTGTCGCGGTCGCAATGCCCCTTGCCACGCACACCAGGATGATCGCGATCACCATCAGGCCGGGCAATGCGCCAAGGAACGTCCTGCCCACCGCGAACCAGCCGGGAAACTTCTGCACGCCCGTCGAACCGTCGGGGCGCTGCGGGTAGCCGAAACGAACCGCCTGCCAGTAGGCTGCGATCAGCACGAAACCCATCACCCACAGCACCGGCAGCAGCCCGGAGAACAGCAGGTCGCCGATCGAGACGCCGCTCAGCTGCTGGCCGTTCAGCGTGCCCGTGATCCCCTGCGCGGCGAACGCATAGATGATCATGTTCGTCGATGTCGGCATCAGCGCGCCGGCCAGCGACGAGTGGGTCGTCACGTTGACCGCATACGCCGCGCTATAGCCTTCGCGCTTCATCAGCGGAATCACGACGCCGCCCATCGCCGACGTATCGGCCGTCGGCGAACCGGACACACCGCCGAACAGCGTGCACGCGACGACGTTGGCCATGCCGAGGCCGCCGCGGAAATGTCCGACGGTCGCCTGGGCGAAACGCAGGATGCGGTCGGCGATACCGCCGTGGAGCATCAGTTCGCCGGAAAAGATGAAGAACGGGACCGCGAGAAACGAGAACGCGTTCATGCCCGAGATCATCGACTGCATGGCCGTTGCCGCGGGCAGGCCTTCATACAGATACGTCAGGACGCACGAGAGCCCCAACCCGAACGAGACCGGAACCCCGAGAGCGAGGAACACGATAAAACTGACAAAGAGAATGGCAAGTTCCATGATTGCTCTAGGTATGCTTCCGCGCGAACAGCTTCAGCAGATGTTCGAACGAGAAAGAAATGATGCAGACGCTGGCTGCGACCGGAATGAAGTATCGGAGGGCTTCCGGGAGGCCGAGAATCGGAATCCGGTCGTCCATCGTCGTTTCCGCCATTTGAATGCAGCCCACGAAAATCGCGACGGAAAGCGCGATCAGGCACACATGCTGAAACGCTTCGGCCAGGACCTGCCCTTTGGGCGACAGCGTCTTGACGAGCGAGTCGAGCCCGATATGGCCGCTCTCGCGAACCTTGAGCGAGGCCCCGAACATGGCGATGACGACCACCAGCAGAAGTGCGATCGGCTCGACGAAATCGGGTGCGTCGTTAAAGACATAGCGCATGACCACGCCGTAAAAGACCAGCAACGTCAACACAGCAAGGCTGATCGACGCCACTATGGCCAGCACGCGAAAAAGAAAATCATTCGGGCGTTTCATGAAGGTCATCTATTCCATCCTTCCATACAACGGACTTATCCTGCCCATTCAGACTGCCTCGTGAGCCGGCTGCCGGCTCACGAGGAAATGCTTGCGGCGATATGCCGGCGGAACACGCTGCCGGACATTGCGCCATGACCCGCGGGGTGAGACTTACTTGACTGCCTGGATTTCGTCGACGATCTGCTTCATCTGCGGCGTTCTTTCGTACTTGGCCCAGACCGGCTGCATCGCCTTCACGAACGCCGCGCGATCGATCTGCGCAGACGGAACGATCGTCGCGCCACCCTTCGTCACGGTCTTCGCGGCGTCGGCTTCACGCGCCGTCCACAGCTTCTCGTAGTAGGGCACCGAGTCATCCGCGGCCTTCTTGATGATGGCCTGTTCCTGCGGCGTCAGCGTGTCCCAGACCTTCTTCGAGAACACGAGAACTTCCGGCGTCATCGCGTGCTGGGTTTCCGAATACACCTGCGCGACTTCGAAGTGCTTGGTTTCGTCGTAGGAGGGCAGGTTGTTCTCCGCGGCATCGACGAGACCCGTCTTCAGGCCCGTGTAGACCTCGGCGAACGGCATCGGCGTCGGCGTGCCGCCCATCGCGCGGATTTCGTCGACCATCAGGTCGGACGGCTGGACGCGGACCTTGAGGCCCTTCATGTCGGCCGGCGAATGGATCGCCTTCTTCGCGTACATCGAGCGCGCGCCGCTTTCATAGAAGGTCAGCGCGATCAAGCCCTTCGCCTTGAAGGCGTCGAGGATCTGCTGGCCGGCCGGGCCGTACATCGCCTTGCGGAAATGGTTGATGTCGCGGAACAGGAACGGCAGCGACGGGATCATCGATTCCGGCACGATCTCGTTGAACGCCGCGCCGTTCGCGCGGGTCATGTCGAGCGCGCCGATACGGACCTGGTCGATCGTGTCGTTTTCAGAGCCGAGCGAGCTGTTGCCGAAGACCTTCACGGAATCCTTGCCGTTGGTCGCCTTCGAGATCTCGTCGCCCATGAACTTCACGGCCATGTTGGTCGGGAACGTGTCGCCATGCACGTCGGCCGAGCGGAACACGCGTGCCTGTGCGGTACCGGTGCTCAGGGCCAGCACCGACGCGGCGGCCATCATCGAAATACGGGAAAGGTTAAAGTTGTTTTTCATCGCGCTATTTCCTCTGAAAATAAACCATCGATCGATTGCGAATGCTGCGATACGGTCGTTGCCCGTATCCCCACCGTCGTTTCCTCGACCAGTCGCCACCGGGAATGTGGGCGCTGGAGATGGCGTGGTCTCCGGTCATTCGGCCATCCGGCCTTGCCCGAGGCAAAAAGCTGGGTGGATTTGTATGTTGTCCTATGACCGCGAGAGTCTATCTATATGAGACACAGGATGTACACCGGGTAATTACCCGTAGGCCGTGAGCGAACGCGCTGGGAGCGCGCTCGTGCCGTGTTCCTGTTTCGCCCGCGAGAATCCGGCAAAACGGGGTGCTGCCCGGCGCCGTAAGGCGCGAGCGCCGGCCCGGTCACCAATATTTCAGTTCGTTAGATAGTTATACGATGACATATAACTAAATGCCCCCAGAACAGGAAGAGGCCTCGGCGTAACCGGCGTCCGGTCCGGCGGGCTATTTGCACAGTGTCGATATGGCCGAAAGACAGGTGGCAACGCGGCACGCTATCAGGTTGCTCTTTTCGATTGATTTTTTAAGCTGGCGCTGACTTTATTGGTTTTGTCAGATGGATGTCAATCGAGAAAAGAATGACAGATAACTAACCCATGTCGCCAGCCACGATGCCGAGCGCGTTTGCACAGACTGTCGAATCGCGTTACGCCGGACTCACCCCGACCGCGAAGCGTATCGCGAGCTACATGCTGGCGAACCTGGAGCGGCTGGGGCTCGAAACCGCCGACCAGATCGCGCGGCAGACCTGCACCAGCGGCATTTCGGTGGGGCGCTTCCTGCGCAGCATCGGCTATCGCAACCTGGACGACCTCAAGCGCGAACTGCGTGGCGTGCAGGAGCGTCCGTGGATGATCACGGACCGGCTGGAGGAATATCGCCGGCTCGCGGGTCAGACGCGCGACGCCCGGCCGCAGGCGCCGGCGGCCAGACCCGACGGCGCGGCGAGCGGGGAGGGCGCGGGCAGCACGCTCGGGCGCTCCCTCGATCTCGAGCTCGACGCGCTCCAGTACGTCTACCAGCTTGCGCAGACGCCCGCGTTCGCGCGCATCGCCGGGCGCCTCGCGACCGCCGACGCGGTGTACATCCTCGGCATCCAGTCGACGCGCGGTATCAGCAACGCGTTTTCGAGCTACCTCGAATACATCCGCGCGCGCGTGTTCTATTCGGACGGGATGTCAGGCTCGTACGTCGATTCGCTCAACTCCGGCTTTGCGGCGCCGTATCTTGTCATCACCGATATCCGCGCTTACTCGCGCATCGCGCGCAGCTACTGCGAGGCGGCCACGCGGCGCGGCTTGCCGTTCGCGCTCGTCACCGATCTGTACTGCCCGTGGGCGCGCGATTTTCCGTGCGACCTGCTGCAGGTCAAGACCGACGTCGGCCAGTTCTGGGATTCGCTCGCGCCGCTGACCTGCCTCTTCAACCTGTTGATCACGTCGGTTGTCGAGCGGCTCGGCCCGGCAATCGACGAACGCGTCGCGCGCAATCGTGAATTGCAGCGCGAGCTCGATCAGTTCGACCTTTAGCCCGTTTTGCCATGTTCAGGCCGAAACCATTCACGCGCATCCAATGACAGAAGCCCATCGACTGATCTCCATCACGCCCGAAACGCACGACGTCGACATCGACCTCGTCTACGCGACGGACCGCAACCTGACCGGCAAGCCGATCTACAAGGCCGCGCATTGCCTGCTGCTCACGCCTGCCGAAGCGGGTTTGCGCAAGGCCGTCGAAATCGCGCGGACCGTCAGCATGAAGCTGAGGATTTTCGACGCGTACCGGCCGCCCGAGGCGCAGCAGGTACTGTGGGACTTCCTGCCCGATCCGGCTTATATCGCCGATCTGGGCCGCGGCTCGAACCACAGCCGCGGCACGGCGATCGACCTGACGCTGGTCGACGCGAGCGGCAACGCGCTCGACATGGGCACCGGCTTCGATGCGATGACCGTCGAATCCGGACACTTTCATCCCGGTCTGCCCGAGCATGTGCAGCGCAACCGCCTGCTGCTGCTGGGCGTGATGCATGCGGCGGGCTTCACGCACATCAAGAGCGAATGGTGGCATTACGAGCTGCCCGGTTCCCGTTCGCTGCGGCTGATCGATAACAGCGAGAGCGGCCCGTTGCGTCTCATGTAGCGCGTGCCGGTTTGCAGCATCCGCGGTTCGCCTGAAGACTCTCCAACATCTCTTACGGAGCGAGTATGAAAATGGTTTTGCGCAATGCGCTGGCAGCGGCGGCAGTGGCTTCTGTCCTCGCGGTGTCGGTGACGGCAGCGGGTCCCGCGGCGGCCGCGACGCCGAAAGACATGTTCGTGATGGCCACGTTCCTCGACGAGTTCACCACGCTCGATCCGGGCGAGGTGTACGAACTGGTGCCCGAGGAGTACGTGGCGAATACCTACGACAGGCTCGTGCGCGTCGATCTGAAAGACCCGTCGAAATTCAACGGCGACGTCGCGCAGTCGTGGACCGTCAGTCCGGACGGCCTGACGTTCACGTTCAAGATTCGCCCGGGCCTGAAATTCCACTCGGGCAACCCGTTGAGCGCGGATGACGTCGCGTGGTCGATCCAGCGCACGGTGCTGCTCGACAAGGGCGCGGCGGCCGTGCTGCAAGGTATTGGCCTTACCAAAGACAACGCGCTGCGCAACGTGAAGAAGATCGACGACAGCACCGTGAGCGTCACGACCGACCAGAAATATGCGCCGACGTTCGTGTTGAACGTGCTCGGCGCGTGGCCGGCCTCGGTGCTGGACAAGCAGTTGCTGCTGTCGCACCAGAAGGGCAACGACTTCGGCAACGACTGGCTGCGTACCAACGAGGCCGGCTCCGGCGCCTACAAGCTCGTGAAGTGGACCGCGAACGACAGCATCGTGCTGCAGCGCTTTGATGGCTACCGGGTGCCGCTCGCGATGAAGCGCATCGTGCTGCGTCACGTGCCGGAGGCATCCAGCCAGCGCCTGCTGCTTGAAAACGGCGACGTCGACGTTGCGCGCAACCTGAGCCCGGATGATCTCGTCGCGCTGACAAAGTCGGGCAAGGCGCACGCGAGCGCCGTCCCGCAGGCGACGTTGCTGTACCTCGGACTGAACGTCAAGAACCCGAATCTCGCGAAGCCGGAAGTCCAGGAAGCAATGAAATGGCTGATCGACTACAAGGGCATCCAGACCAATATCGCCAAATCGACGTACAAGGTCCACGAGACGTTCCTGCCGGAAGGTTTTCTCGGCGCGCTCAATTCGAATCCCTATCAGCAGGACGTCGCGAAGGCGAAGGCGCTGCTTGCGAAGGCGGGCCTTCCGAACGGTTTCTCCGTGACGATGGACGTGCGCAACAGCTATCCATACAGCGAAATCGCCGAGGCGGTGCAGGCGAATCTGGCGCAGGGCGGCATCAAGGTTCAGATCATCCCGGGCGACAACAAGCAGACGCTGGCGAAATACCGCTCGCGCTCGCATGACATTTATATCGGCGAATGGTCGGCGGATTACATTGATCCGCACAGCAACGCGCAGGGCTTCGCGTGGAATCCGGACAACTCCGACAACTCGAGCTACAAGATGCTCGCGTGGCGCAATTCGTGGGACATTCCGGAACTGACCAAAGAGACGAACGCCGCGCTGGCCGAATCGTCGCCGACGAAGCGCGCGCAGATGTACCAGACGATGCAAAAGCAGATGCTGGCCCGCTCGCCCTTCGTGATCATGTTCCAGCAGGTCTCGCAGGTGGCGGCGCGCCCGGGCGTGACGGGGCTTGAAGTGGGTCCGATCAACGACCTCGTGTCGTATCGGGACCTGAAGAAGCAGTAACGTATCGGGCGAGGGTGTACGACGGCGAAGCCGCCATGACTTCGCCGGTTCGTTTCACTTTGCCTCTGGAATCCCTATGTCGACCCCTGTCACTACTTCCACGCGCGTGCGGGCGCTTGCCGCGCGAAGCGCCGGTATCCGCTGGACGCTGCGTCTCTTGCGCTGGATCGTGACGCTCGTGATCACGTTCACGGGCCTGCTCGCGGTCACGTTCGTGATCGGCCGCAAGGTGCCGATCGATCCGGTGCTGGCGATTCTCGGCGATCGCGCGTCGGCGAGCGCCTACGCGGCCGCGCGTATCCAGCTGGGTCTGGACCAGCCGCTCGTGGTGCAGTTCCTGATCTACGCACGCGACGTGCTGCACGGCAACTTCGGCATGTCGCTGCTGACCGCGCATCCCGTCATCGAGGACATCAAGCGCGGGTTCCCGGCGACGCTCGAACTCGCGACGATCTCGACGATACTCGGCGTGCTGGTCGGCGTGCCGCTTGGCGTGATCGCGGCGGTGCGCCATAACCGGTGGATCGATCACGTCGCGCGTTTCGTGGGTCTGGTGGGCAGTTCGGTGCCCGTGTTCTGGCTCGGCCTGATGGGGCTGCTGCTCTTCTACGCGAAGCTGCACTGGGTGTCGGGGCCGGGGCGTATCGATCCGGTATTCGACGGCATGGTCGACACGCACACCGGCAGCCTGCTGATCGACTCGATCATGGCCGGCGAGTGGGACGTGTTTTTCAACGCGTTCTCGCACATCGCGCTGCCCGCGGCGATTCTCGGTTACTACTCGGTTGCGTATCTGAGCCGGATGACGCGCTCGTTCATGCTCGAACAGCTGAGCCAGGAATACATCACGACCGCGCGCGCGAAGGGATTACCCGAGCGGCGCGTGATCTGGCGTCACGCGTTCGGCAATATCGCCGTGCCGCTTCTGACGGTGATCGCGCTCACGTACAGCTATCTGCTGGAAGGCTCGGTGCTGACCGAGATCGTCTTCGCGTGGCCCGGCATCGGGTCGTACCTGACGGGCGCGCTGCTGAACGCCGACATGAACGCCGTGCTGGGCAGCACGCTCGTGATCGGCGTCACGTTCATCGCGCTCAACCTGCTGACGGACGCGCTCTATCGCGTGTTCGATCCGCGCGCCCGCTGATGACCCGGAGATCCATTTCGTGCCGCCGCCTTCCGATCACGCCACGCCAACCCCGGAATTCCCGATGAACGCCGTGCCCCGACACTGGAAAAGCTGGCTGCTAACCGATACGCCCGCTTCCCGCAAACAGGCCGCGCTCGGCCTCGCGTATCGGCGCTGGCAGCGTTTTACGGGTAATCCGCTGTCGGTGTTCGGCTTCGTGATTCTCGCGATGCTGATCGTCGTCGCGGTAATCGGCCCGCTGATCGCACCACACGATCCGTTGCTGCAGGTGCTCTCGGACCGGCTCATGCCGCCGGGTTCCGCGTCCCACTGGCTCGGTACGGACCAGCTCGGGCGCGACATTCTCTCGCGCCTGATTTACGGCTCGCGTCTCACGCTTTCGATCGCGATCCTGGTCGTGGTGATCGTCGTACCGGTGGGTCTTTTGATCGGCACCACGGCCGGCTTCTTTGGCGGCTGGGTCGACAACGTGCTGATGCGGATCACCGACGTCGCGCTCGCGTTTCCGAAGATCGTGCTCGCACTGGCGTTCGCCGCCGCGCTCGGGCCGGGTGTCATCAACGCGGTGATCGCGATTTCGATTACCGCGTGGCCGGCGTATGCGCGTCTTTCGCGTGCCGAGACGTTGCGCCTCGTCGAGGCCGATTTCATCCATGTCGCG
>CALFSF010000083.1 GCA_937917025.1 uncultured Paraburkholderia sp. | reverse complement strand
GACATCGCGCGACGCTTCATCTGCCCGACGCTCGTTCGACGAGCAGTGCAGACCCAGTTCCTCCCAGATCGCGGTGTTCGAGCGGTTACGGCTGCGCTTTTCGTCGTCGTTCTGCTGCATCGCGCGCGCGCGCGGCGAGAGCGCCGTGTTCAGCGTGACGCCGTGCGGCGTGCCCGGCTGATACTTGCGGCCCTGCAGGATCGCGTAGATCGCGCGATGCGTCAGCAAGTCAGGATAGCGGCGAATCGGGCTCGTAAAGTGCGCGTACGCTTCGTACGCCAGCCCGAAGTGGCCGATATTGTCCGGGCTGTAGACGGCCTGCTGCATCGAGCGCAGCAGCATCGTCTGCAACATCTGTGCATCGGGCCGGTCGCGGATCTGCGCCATCAATGCGGCGTAATCGCTCGCGTGCGGCGTCTCGCCGCCGCCGAGCGAAAGACCCATGCCGCGCAGGAACGTGCGCAGGTTCTCGAGCTTTTCAGCCGTCGGCCCGGCGTGCACGCGATACAGGCCGGCGTGCTTGTTGCGCTTCATGAAGTCGGCCGCGCAGACGTTCGCGGCCAGCATGCATTCCTCGATCAGCTTGTGCGCATCGTTGCGGGTGCGCGGCACGATCTGCTCGATCTTGCCCTGCGCGTTGCAGACGATGTACGTCTCGGTCGTGTCGAAGTCGATCGCGCCGCGCTTCTGGCGCGCGGTGAAGAGCGACTTGTAGACGCCATGCAGGTTCTGCAGCTGCGGCAGCAACGCGGCACGGCGCGCCGCCTCGGGGCCTTTCGTGTTGGTCAGCACCGCGGCGACCTCGGTGTACGTCAGTCGCGCGGCGGAATGCATCACGCCCGGATAGAACTGGTACGCCTTGATCTCGCCGCGCGCGGTGATGACCATGTCGCACACCAGCACGCAACGGTCGACGTGCGGATTCAGCGAGCACAGCCCGTTCGAGAGCTTTTCCGGCAGCATCGGAATCACGCGGCGCGGAAAATACACCGACGTGCTGCGCTCGATCGCATCGACGTCGAGACCGCTATCCGGATGCACGTAATGCGACACGTCGGCGATCGCGACGATCAGGCGGAAGCCCTCGCCACGGCCGACGGTAATGGGCTCGCAATACACGGCATCGTCGAAGTCGCGCGCATCTTCGCCGTCGATCGTGACGAGCGGCACGTCGCGCAGATCGATGCGATGGCGGATGTCCGCCGGGCGCACTTCGTCGGGCAGCTTCGCGGCGTCGTCGAGCGCGGCCGGGCTGAATTCGTGCGGCACGCCGTACTTGCGCACGGCGATTTCGATTTCCATGCCCGGATCGTCGATATCGCCGAGCACCTCGACCACGCGCCCCAGCGGCTGAGAATGACGGCTCGGAAAATCCGTCAATTCGACCACCACAACCTGGCCAACGCGCGCTTTCTTCGTGTTCTGCGTGATCAGGATGTCGTGGCCGATGCGCTTGTCTTCGGGCGCCACGATGAGCGCGCCGTTCTCGTTCAAAAGCCGCCCGATCACGCGGCGGTTCGCGCGATCCGTGACCTCGACGATATGACCTTCGGGCCGGCCGCGCCGGTCGTAACCGACGATACGCGCAAGCACGCGGTCGTTATGCATGACCTTCTGCATCTCGCCCGTCGGCAGGAACAGGTCGTCCTGACCGTCATCGCGAATCAGGAAGCCGTAGCCGTCGCGATGGCCCTGCACGCGGCCGGCGACGAAATTCGACGGGTGCGTCAGCTGATAGTGGCCGCGCTGGTCGAGACGGATCTGGCCGTCGCGCTCCATCGCCGCGAGGCGTTTGAAAAAACCTTCGCGCTCCTGGCGCTTGATCGACAGTGCCTCAGCGATGTCATTCGCGGCGAGCGGCGTTTCGCCCGTGCGCAGCACGCCGAGAATTTCTTCACGGCTCGGAATCGGATAGGGATATTTGCTCAAGGGCTTATCGATGATTTTTTCTCGTTGCGTGGACATCGGTCGATGATGCGCTTCTTCTATACTGCGCCTGCAATTCAATGCGAGTTACTGCGTTGCCACTGCATTGACGCGGTTCGTGCAGCGTGCCCGACGGGCGCGCCCCGTGCCAACGAACTTCTGCGAGGCATTCTAACACCCGTCCCGCACGCCACGCGGCGCGCGCCGCCCGATGCGGCAAGGCGCTTCCGCGTTCGCGCCGGACTGTCGCAAAATGCTTGACACGATTATCCGGCCCGCTATAATTACATTCTTTGCTGTACACCCACCTGCCCAGGTGGCGGAATTGGTAGACGCACATGGTTCAGGTCCATGCGCCGCAAGGTGTGGAGGTTCGAGTCCTCTCCTGGGCACCAGATTCAAAAGAAAACCACCTTCGGGTGGTTTTCTTTTTGTGAAACGCTTTCGCTCTGCTTCACGCTGTGTTCGACACAGTTTGAATCTGCGTGACGGCAAAGGTGGAAAAGCAGGTTGAAGTCGAAGTTATGCTGTTCTGATTGACACAATGTTTCAACCCGCTAGAATAGCGGGCTAGCTTGAAAACGTGCCCAGGTGGCGGAATTGGTAGACGCACATGGTTCAGGTCCATGCGCCGCAAGGTGTGGAGGTTCGAGTCCTCTCCTGGGCACCACGAAGATAGCTCCAGACCGGTTCCCGGACTGATGTTCACGAAAATGCCCGCTTTTGCGGGCTTTTTGTTTTGGGGATGTCCACCGATAAGCCAGCTTCTGATGAGTACGTTGTCCGCTTGGGCCGATTGACCGAACGCCCGCCATGCGACGCGCGCGCCCCCTGACTCAGTTCAACCGGATCCCACTGTCCGCATCGAACAGATGCGCCCGATCCCCATGCGGCAGCAGATGTATCTGATCGCCGGGCCGGGCATCGATTCGCTCGCGAAACGCGGTAATCACGTCCTGCCCCGCAAGCCGCACCGCTATCTGCGTCTCGGAGCCGGTCGGTTCCACCACGACCACTTCCGCCGACAGGCCGCGCCCGGTCGCATCGAGCACGAAATGCTCGGGCCTCGCGCCGTAAATCACGCGACTTCCATGGATTGCGTTCGGCTGCGCCGTCAGCGGAAACCGCAGACCATCATCTGTCATCACGTGCGGACCGTCATTCAGATCCAGGCGTCCGGGAATGAAGTTCATCGACGGCGAGCCGATGAAGCCCGCCACGAATGCGTTGCGAGGCGCGTCGTAAAGCTCGAGCGGCGTGCCGACCTGTTCGATGAGTCCATCCCTGAGCACGACGATGCGGTCGGCCATCGTCATCGCCTCGACCTGATCGTGCGTCACGTAGATCGTGGTGGTGCGCAAACGCTGATGCAGGGCCTTGATCTCCGTGCGCATCCTGACACGCAAGCTCGCGTCCAGATTCGACAGCGGTTCGTCGAACAGAAAAGCCTGCGGTTGACGCACGATCGCGCGACCCATCGCGACCCGCTGTCGCTGGCCGCCCGAAAGTTGACGCGGCAGGCGTTCGAGCAGCGCAGTCAGTCCCAGACTCTGCGCAACGTCGTTCACACGCACCGCGATTTCCGCTTTGGAAACGCCGTTCAATTGCAGCGAGAAACCCAGATTCTGCGCAATCGTCATATGCGGATACAGCGCGTAGTTCTGGAAGACCATCGCGATGTTGCGATCTTTCGGCGCGAGGTCGTTGATCGATTCGCCGCCCAGCAGAATGTCGCCATCGGTGACGGACTCCAGTCCCGCGATTATCCGCAGCAGCGTGGATTTCCCGCAGCCCGACGGACCGACGAGCGCAACGAACTCGCCTTCGGCGATATCGACATCGACTCCGCGAATGACCTCGGTATCGCCGTAGCGCTTGTGAAGTTGCCGGATGCTGATTGAAGACATAAAAGCGTTTAGTCCTTAAGGCCGCCCGCGGTCAGGCCGCGAACGAGATACGTGCGAACCAGCACCGTGAACACGACGACCGGCAACATCACCAGCGTGCCGGCGGCGGCCACCTTGGTCCACTCCCAGCCTTCATACTGCAGAAAATTCACGATCGACACTGGCGCGGTAATCGCATGGGTTCGCGTGAGAATCAGCGCGTAGAAAAAGTCGTTCCACGAAAAGATGAAGCACAGCACCGCGGTGGCCGCGAGCCCTGGCGCCGCCAGTGGCAGCGTGACCCGCCAGAAGGCCTGCCAGACGCCGCAGCCGTCGATATGGGCGGCTTCTTCCAGTGCGCGCGGCACTGCGTCGAAGAAGGTTTGCATCAGCCAGATCACGATCGACAGATTGAACGTGAGGTAGACGATGACGAGCCCGGTAATCGTGTCCTGAAGTCCGAGCCATCGATAGGCGAGATAGAACGGAATCGTGAACGCGATCGGCGGCGCCATGCGCGAGGTCAGAATCCATAGCGCGACCTGCCTGCGTCCGCGAAATTTCCAGCGCGTCAGCGCGTAGGCAGCCGGCACGCCGATCAGCAGCGAAAGCGCTGTCGACAGCGTGCTGACCATGAGGCTGTTCACGAACGATCCGGCGAAACTGCTATGAAAAAGGCCGGCAAACGCATCGAGCGTCGGCGTGAACAGCAGACCCTCGTCAAACACCGCGTCAGCGGGACGAAATGCCAGTTGCACCAGCCAGAAAAACGGGAACAGCAGCATCAGCAGCAGCGCGACGACAACCCACGTGCGCGCATTGCGCCGCAGCAACGCGTTCAGCCGGGACGCACGCCTGACTACGCGTCGTTGATGTCCGGCCGCCGCCGCGTATTGCCCTTTGACCGGCCCGATCGGGCCCGGCAGGTCGCGACCAGTAGAGGTATTAGCTTGCGTCATGACTATTCCATCCGAGTTTGCCGACCAGCCAGCTCAGCAGGAACACGCCGACGAGGATGACAGTCGCTATCGCGCTCGCGTAACCCCAGTACGAGAAGTTGAACGCCTCGATGAAGCTGTAGTAGTTCGTGACTTCGGTGACGGTGCCAGGGCCGCCGTCGGTCAACACATAGATCAGCGGAAACGCCTTGAAACTGTCGATCAGCCGGAACAGTCCGCAGACGACCAGAACCGGGCGAAGATACGGCAGCATGATGTAGCGAAACAATTGCCAGCGGCCAGCACCGTCGAGACTCGCGGCTTCGAGCGGATCGTCGGGGATGGTCTGCAACGCCGCGAGCACCATCAGCATGGTGAACGGAAACCATTGCCATGTATCGGCGGCCGCGATCGCCCATAACGCAGTCGACGGATTCGCGATCAGCGAACTCACGGGATAACCCGCCGATTCCAGCGCACGATGAAGCGGACTGATATCGGGCGAGTACATGATCTTCCAGATCAACGCGGCGACGATCGGTGGCAACACCATCGGAATCAGGAACAGCGTGCGCACGCCTTTGAGCAACGCCGATTTTCCGTTGAGCAGGAGCGCAAGCCCGAGGCCGATCGCCAGTTGCGACGTCACGCTGACGAGCGACAACTTGATCTGCGTGCGTACCGAGTCCAGAAAGCGCGTGTCGTGCAGCAGTTGTCGGTAGTTGACGAGCGGATCGTCGAAACGAAAACTGGCGGCCGGGTTCGTGAGGCTAAGTGGCGTCAGGCTGACGACGATGAGCACCACCGTCGGCACCAGCGTCACGACAGCCAGCGCGATCAGCGACGGAGTCAGTCCGAGCAGGAATGCGCGCTTCTGTTGCGACGCCCACGTCAACGAGGGAAGTGATGAGATCGACATGTCGTGGACGTCAGATTTTGATGCCGGCCCGCTTCACTTCCACGATCGATGCCGCCTGCGCCTGCTGCATCGCCTGTCGTGCCGAAAGCTGCTTCGTTGCAATACGCGCGATCGCGGTGTTGAGCTGCTGATCGACCTGCGGATAGACCGCGACGGTGCGGTACTTCATATGACCTGATCTGGCCGCGATGTCGATCGATTGAAGCGACAGCTCTGCCAGATCGTGACCGTTGATCATCTGTCTCGCGCGGAATTCCTTCGAGTCGATATCCGAACGCCGCGCGGGCGCGCCATAACCTGCCGCGACGGCCCGGCGCGTGACCTGTTTCGAAAGCGCCCATTGAATGAACGCCCACGCCGCTTCCTTGTTCTTCGAGCCGGCGGGAATGCCCAGACCGTGCACCGCGACGCCGGGAAAACGTCCCGCCGGTCCCTTCGGCACGAGCCCGAAATTCGCGGTCTTCACGGTCTTGCTCGCTGCCGGGTCGCCGAGTTGCGCGAGATAGATCTGACCGGCGTCGGTGAAATTCGTCCGCCCGAGCTTCAGCGCCTGCGTAACCTGATCGGCCGTGTAGGTCACGCCCCCATCGGGTCCGAACTCCCGGATCAGGTTCGCGTAGTACTCAGCAGCGGCAATCGCCTCGGGCGTATCGAGCGTGGGGAAAAGATCGTCGGGCGGTGCGCGGAAGACATTGCCGCCAAACGCCTGCAGATACGGCACGAATGTCCAGCCATAGTGACTGTCGGCGACGTAACCGGCGACGCGTTCCTTTTTATTGACGGCCCTTAGCACCTTGACGAGATCGTCGGTCGTGTCGGGATACGCAAAACCCGCGGCGCTGACGAGATCGAAGCGCGACGAACCGGACAGCAACGCCTCCGCATCCCAGGGTATCCCGTACAGCTTGCCGTCCTTACCGGTCTCCGGCGCCAGCGCGCCCGGCAGGAAATCCTTGACGTCCCAGTCCGCCGACGTCAGCGCCGGATTCCTGATGAAGTCGTCGAGCGGTGTTAGCCAGCCCGAGTTGATCCAGCGGCTGCTATAGATGAACGTCACGTTCAGCACGTCATACGCGGAGCCCCGGGTGGAGAGCTCAAGATCGGCGCGCTGGTTATAGACAGGAAACGACGGTGCGTCGAAGTTCACCTTTGCACCGCTGGATGCCTCGAATTCGGGCAGCCATTGCTGAAGGAGCTTCGCATACGCGGTGCTGAATACCGATACGTTAAGCGTCACGCCTGAGTATTTTTTCGCGCCGGACTGCGCGCGGGCCATGCCCGGCAGCATCGCTGCGGCGCCCAATGCGGCGGCGGCCTGAAGCAGGCGTCGTCGTTGCGTCATGAGTGGAGAGCCCCGTTAATTGTTATGGTGGATTTCGTTCAGGCGGCGGATGCGATCGGCTCGCGCACGGCCTGCTGCGACTTCGCCTGTGACTGCGCTTGCGGTTGCTGTTCCGGGCGGCGAAGCGTGCGGCTATGACGCCCGTCGATGGAAACCGCGCGCTCTCCTGCAACCGTCACGCGGCGTACGAGGCGTTCCTGGGTGCCGTAGTCGTTGATCGCATAGTGTTGCGTTGCACGGTTGTCCCAGATCACGACATCGTCTTTACGCCACTGCCAGCGCACCGTGTTTTCAAGGCGGATCACGCGATTTTGCAGAATCTCGAAGATGCGCGCCGACTCCGAACTCGACAGACCCACGATGTTTTTGATGAAATGACCCAGCAACAAGGCCTTTTCACCCGATACCGGATGCACGTGAACGACGGGATGCTCCGCCTCGTACACGGTCGAAACGAATACGTTCTGGTGATGCGCGAGACGCGCCTCGGCGGAGCGCGAATCAGTGCCTGCGGTGCGCTCGGCACCGTAGTCGTAATCGTTGGTATGCACGGCCCACAGCGAGTCCGCCAGCCGCTTCAGGTCTGCGGGCAGACGCTCGTAGGCCGCGACCGTGTTCGCCCAGACCGTATCGCCGCCGTACGCCGGAATCTTGACGCCCCGCAGAATGGATATCTTCGGAAAGGCGTCGAGGAACGTGATGTCCGTGTGCCACGAATCCGCGCGACCGCCGCCTTTGGACGCGTCCAGTTCGAACAGTTTCGTGCCTTCCGGCGACGGCACGGTGGGATGCGCCACCGTGTCGCCGAAACGCGCGCCGAACGCCTGATGCGCCGCGTCGTCGAGATGCGACTGATCGCGGAAGAACAGCACCTTGTACTTCACCAGCGCGCGATGGAGCGTGTCGATCGCGGCATCGTCGAGCGAAGCGGAGAGCTTGATGTCCTGGACTTCTCCTCCAATCAATCCAGCGACCCGCCGGATACGGAGATTTTCAAATGATGTGTCCAGATTCGTTTGGGCGGAAGAACTCACGGATGGCGCTCCTGTATGAAGAGGTAAAAGTGTAGAAGGCTGCACCTGATGCTCAAACCAATCGATCGGAATATCGATTCCGTTCACGGGGGTATAAGCATCAGGCGAGTTCCAGCGTTCGCCGCGTTACGCCGCGCGAATCAGAAACGATGAATGAACCCGGCGCCGCCGACGAACTGGCTTCGGCCGGAGGATGGGGCGGAGTTGAAGCCGTCGCCGACGTCCGCGGTTGCCGCGATAACGGTGGTGCCGTCGGCAGCGAGTGTCTGGCCGTTCGATCGTTGATACGCTTCGACGGCATACAGGCCCGAGCTTTTGGACAACGCGTAGTACTGCGCGAACGACACCTGCTGGTATTGAGCGCCGCTGGTTATCCTGTTCGCTTTTGCCGCTCGCGTGTAGCTGTAGCCGGCGGCGATGCTGGTCGCGGGCGACACGCCATAATGAATGACGGCGCCCAGCGTGTTCCAGACGGTCGTCGATCTGAAGGCCGAGTGCGCACCGGCGATGTATTGAACGTTCGAACAGGACAAGGATATATCCAGCCGTGACGTGAACGCGGCTCTCATGCGTCTGGTCCCGATTGGGAGCAGTGAGTGTCGAAAATTCGTGATGAGATTAAAACCAGGCAATCGGTATATCGATTCCGATTGTCAGCATTTGGGGAGTGAGATGTTTGATGCTAAAGCCGGTCGCGGCTGTCGCAGTCTTCGGTCTGAACGAATCCCGTGTTCCCACACGTAAGTCTTTATTCAGGCACGCTCTGTTCGCGCTGCGCTTTCGGCCCTCGATAAACAGGCAGACGCCAGCCGTAGTAGAGCGCGAGAAGACGAACCCCAACGCAGGCGATCGTCGCACACCAGGGCGTCCATGCGGACATCGCGCCCATCTTCGCGGATGCAACGAACACGATCGCGCCCAGCAACGCCGCGGACGCGTAGATTTCCCGCGCCAGAATCGCCGGCACACGGGACAGCAGCATGTCCCGAATGACGCCTCCCCCCACCGCGCTGACCATTCCCAGCAGGATCGCCAGCTCGGCACTGTGCCCATACGTCAGCGACTTCTGCGCGCCTGCCACGGCGAACAACCCCAGTCCGATGGCATCGAAAAACAAAACGGGGAACCGCAGTCGTCTGACTTTCGCGTAAGCCGCGATGGTGACCACCGACGCGAGTATCGATGTCGCGAGATACCGCCAGTCGGAGAGCGCGGCCGGAGGTGTCGCGCCGATGCAAACGTCGCGCACGATGCCACCCCCGCACGCGACCATGAAAGCCACCGACAGAATCCCGAACAGGTCGAGTCTTCGCTGTCTTGCGGCCACTGCGCCGCTGATGGCGAATGCGAACGTGCCGACCAGGTCGAGCACCTCATAGACAATATGCGGGTTCACGCTTTCTCATCTTGCTGGTCGAGCCACACCGCAGCCGCGCAGATCATGGCTTCGAGCCCGGTTCTCAGCGTGGGATCGAGCGTCGGTGCGTACATCGGCGAATGATTGCCAGGAATCTGGTTGAGCTTCTTCTCTGCCTTGGCTTGCGCATAGACCCGCGCATCGGTGCCGCCGACGATCCAGAAAACATACGGAGCGCCCCATGTCCGCCCGAACACGCTGAAGTCTTCGCTGGCGGCAGCCGGTTGCGTCTCGAAAGCACGCTCGCCGAACCATTGTTTAAAGGCTTCGCTGATACGGCTCGATGCCTTCTCATCGTTGACGGTCAGCGGATAGCTGCTTAACGTCGTGAACTGCGGATCACGCGGCGCACCGGATGCCGTGCATTCCGCGCAGCAGATTCTACGGATGGCGCCCAGCATGTATTCGCGCACGTCTTCATCGTAGGTGCGCACGTTGAGCTTTAGCGTGGCGTCGTCAGGGATGATGTTTTCCTTCGTCCCCGCCTGCAGCGCGCCGACCGTCAGCACCGCGCTGTCCAGCGGCGCAATTTCGCGCGATACGATGGTCTGTAGCCGCATGGTCGTCGACGCGGCCATGATGACGGGATCGATCGACGTTTGCGGCTGCGATCCATGCGCCCCGCGCCCAAACAGCGTGACCTTGAGGCTGTCGCCCGCCGACAGGATCGTGCCGCTACGGTAGCCCACCGTACCTGCCGCGCCGACCATGACGTGTTGCCCGAGAATGATGTCCGGCTTCGGAAAACGCGTTGCCATGCCGTCGTCCATCATGCTGCGTGCGCCCCGCCCCACTTCTTCGCCCGGTTGAAAGACCACCAGCACCGTGCCCTTCCAGGCGTCGCGATGTTTCGCCAGCAGTTGCGCCGCGCCGAGCAACCATGTCACGTGGAGGTCATGTCCGCACGCATGCGCCACGCCGACCTCGATGCCGTCCTCGTCTTTCGCCTTGACCTGGCTGGCGTACGGAAGGCCCGTTGCCTCCGTGACGGGCAACGCGTCCATGTCGGCACGAAGCATCACAGTCGCACCTTCCCCATTACGCAGTACGCCGACCACGCCGGTCTTTCCGACGTTCCGACTGACTTCGTAACCCAGTTTTTCGATGCGGTCGGCCGCCATCGAAGCCGTGCGGAACTCGACCATCGAAAGCTCCGGATGCGCATGAATATCCTTATAGATCGCTTCGAGTTCCGGCAGCAACGCCTCGATATCGGCGGCGGTGACTTCAACGAGTGACGGCATGTTCAACTCCTTTCGATCGGCACGCACGCGTGCGAGGTCAATCCTCGTTTTCGGCGGCCTGGCACTCTGCTAGCAGGCTGGATGTCAGTTTGGCGAGAAGGCGGTTCAGCATTTCCCGCTCGTCCTCGCTCAATGCCGCGAGAAGTTCCGCCTCGAGTTTTCCGCCAAGCTTTCGGGATGCCTTCGCGACACGCACACCTTCCGGCGTCGCGCGCAGCGAAATGCTCCGGCGATCCTTCGAGTGCGTGATCCGGGCGATCAGTCCTCGCGTGCACAGTTGCGCAAGCACTTTCGACAGCAGCGTTTTTTCGATCAGCGCCTGCTGCGATACAGCTTTAGGGGTGATGTCGGGTTCGGCACAGACCAGCCGCAACACACGAAGAGCACGAACGTCCAGATCCCATTGGTCGCTATAGATCAGGTTGGCCCTGTCGACCAGCAATGAACTGGTCAGATCGAGCCTGAAGGTGAGGTAATCGGAGTGCATGAAACCGGGAATAAGCCTGGCAGGAGGGTGCGGGGAAGTATAGAATAATAGTTGAAAATTTCAACTATTGTCGGGTGAGTTTAAAGTCTCGCCGCCGTTCCAGCAGCATTGCTTCGAACCAACACCCCTTTGCGCGTCACCCCGCCAAATCGGCGATCGTATCCTTCCGCACAGTCGGCGAGCTTCTCTTTTTCTATACTTCGCGCAATCCGGGAAGTGTCGGCGCGCATCGCGCCGGCAACACATAGCGATGTGTCGCGTTCGACACCGCAAGAAAAACGTCCGCAAGCCGTCCATTGCGTTGCGCCTCGACGATCCAGACCGCGTTTGTACCAACGGTTCGTCGGTGACAGCAGGCTGCGGGTTGCTCGAAGCAAACGAGGGGTAATCGACAATGAAGCTGCGCTATCAAAGAGCACTGCTCCTGATACTGGTGCTCGCGGTATTCGTCTGGCTTGCGCGCTATTTCATGCCGTTTCCGGCCAATTTCGAAGACAGTTTCATCATGTATCGCTATGCCCAGAACGGCGCCGACGGATTCCCGTACGAATGGAATCGCGCGGCAGGAACCGTCCAGGGTATGACCGGCGTGGCCTGGGTGACGCTGGTCACGCTCGTCATGCGCATCACGAGGCTCGACGTTATCAATGCCAACAGCTACGGGTGCCTGGTATTCGCCATCCTCACGCTGCTCGCGATTTACGCGACCGCGGTGCGCCATTTCAGCGCCCGTAACGGATGGCTTGCGGTGTGCCCGCTGGTCGCCATCGTCTCCAGCCCCTTTTTCATCCGGGCGGCGAGCAACGGGCTCGAAACGTCGATCACCGTTTTCTTCGTTGCGCTATCCATCTATCTGCTCGGCTTTTTGCGAACCACCGGCTCGCACGCGGTATGGGCCGGCATCTTCTCCGGCCTCACCGTTCTCGTTCGACCCGACCTGCCGATCTTTCCGGCTTCGCTGTTCTTTTTCGGGCTGGCGCTTGCCGATGCGACCGGAAAGGAGCGGATAAAAAGCTGCGTCACCCTCGCCGTTTGCGCATTTCTCGCCGCACTGTGTGCGCTCTTTATCGCTTATGTCCTGACCGGGACGGCGCTCCCGCTTGCAGCGAGCCTGAAGTTCGCCATGACCGATCTGCTTCTCGGCCGGCTGCCGGGGAATCAATACCGCTTTATCCTCGGCTTCCAGCTGGCGTTCCTGAGCCACCTTCTTCCGCTGGTGATACTCGCGCTCATCTCGACGGCCCTTCTCGAGCGCGCGAATTCGAAACCGTATCTGCCGGTCTATCTCGCGTGCGCCGTCTATTTCGCGTACCTGTTCACGGTCCTGCCTATCGTGGACGTCGCGTATCGTTTCCAGTT
>CALFSF010000082.1 GCA_937917025.1 uncultured Paraburkholderia sp. | reverse complement strand
GGCCGTTATCGACGCGCGCCGGCACCGCGGGAATCTCGAGCGCGGCCAGTTGCGCGACGAACGCGTGCTCTTCGAGAATGGCTTCGTCGGTCCAGCGTTCGGGACGATAGAACTTCGCGACAACGGGCGGCCCGTCTTCCACGCCCACCTGGAAGACGCGGTTTTCGTAGCTGTTGAGCGCGAGCATGCGGCCATCGGTGCGCTGGCCAGCGGGAATCAGGACGCTGTCGATGGCGTCGAGCACGCATTCCGGCGTCAGCCGGGCAAAAGGGACCGTGCTGGAAGCGCCGTCCTGGAGATCGGGAGTGTCGTCGTTCATGCCCGCATTGTGCGCCGCGCCGCCCGCGATGACGAGCGACACGCGTGACGCAGGGCATGTCAGGGCATCGCTGTGCGCACCACGCGCCTGACGCGGGCGACAGGCGCGCGGGACGCCGGCGCCTTGCGCGCCGCGTCGAGGCGCAGCGCGGGTCACCACGTTCAGTGCTTCAGTGCATCTGCGCGCTGGCGGGGCGAACCTGCTCGCCCGTGTCGATCAGGTCTTCAAGGAAGAAGGGTTCGGTGTTCAACTGGATCGACGTGCCGGGTTCACCCGCATACCACGCCACCATGGCCATGTCGCCAAGAATGCGCATCACGATGCCGCGCGCGCCCTGGGGCACGGCGATATGCACGGAGCGGACGATAGAACCGACTTGCATGATGTTTCCCCGTTCTCTTTGCCGGCTTGGATGAAGCGCCGGTCGTGTGGCGATAAAACGCGCCGCGTCGCCAGAAACGTTGCGTGCGCACCTAACCTGCATCGCGCGTACCGCGGAAGAGGCCTTCAAACTCATTGTTCACGTTTTGTACCGCCCGGGAAAGCGAAAAATAAGGGCTCAACACCCCTTAATTCGTACATTCGACTTACGAAATCCCAATCAGCGGCCCTTCGTGTAATGCGTCGTAACAGGTCAATCATAAACCTCGGGCGACCCATATCCGAAAATGATGCATGAGGACTACGATACGCGTTATATTCCTGTCGCGCATGCCGGGCGCGGCCATCGTTCGCGCGACGCAGGCCGGGCACGCGGCGCAGCCAGCCCGGCTTTCAACCGACCAGCCCAGACTCGCGCCGTTCAATGTGGATCGTCCGACTCGCGCTCCGGCGCCCGTACACCTTTATCGTTCTCGCGCTGCTGCTGCTGATCGTCGGGCCGTTGACGATCATGCGCACGCCGACGGACATCTTCCCGAACATCGACATTCCGGTGCTGTCGGTGATCTGGTCGTACAACGGCCTGCCCGCCGACGAGATGGAAAAGCGCATCGTGCTCAACTACGAGCGCGGGCTTTCGGTGGCGGTAAACGATATCGAGCACGTCGAATCGACGTCGCTGAACGGCATCGCGGTCGTCAAGATCTTCTTCCAGCCGCACGCGAATATCGACGAGGCGCTCGCGGAAGTCACCGCGCTGTCGCAGTCTCAGGTGCGCTCGCTGCCGCCTGGCATCACGCCACCGTTCATCCTGCGCTACAACGCCTCGACCGTGCCGATCCTGCGCCTCGCGCTGTCGTCGCCGACGCTCACCGAGCAGGAACTGTTCGACTTCGGCAATAACTTCCTGAAGACGCAGCTCGCGACCATACCCGGCGCCTCGGCGCCGCTGCCGTACGGCGGCAAGCAGCGCCAGATCATGGTGGATATCGATTCGCGCAAGCTCCAGGAGCGCAATCTGTCGCCAATGGACGTGGTGAACGCGATCACCGCGCAAAACCTGATCCTGCCCTCCGGCACCGCGAAAATCGGTTCGACTGAATATTCGGTGACGATGAACGCGAGCCCCGATTCGCTCGCCGGCCTGAACAACATCCCGATCAAGTCCACCGCGAACGGCACCGTTTATATCCGCGACGTCGCGCACGTGCGCGACGGCTTCCAGCCGCAGACGAACATCGTGCGCGTGAACGGCCAGCGCGCGTCGCTCCTCACGATCAACAAGAGCGGCAACACGTCGACGCTCGAAATCGTCCAGCGCATCAAGGACATGATGCCGACGCTGCGCAATCTCGTGCCCGAGTCGCTCAATATCGACCCTGTCGCGGACCAGTCGCTGTTCGTGCGCGCCTCGGTGCAGGGCGTGCTGCGCGAAGCGCTGATCGCCGCCGGCCTCACCGGCCTCATGATCCTGCTCTTTCTCGGCAACTGGCGCGCGACGCTGATCATCGCCGTGTCGATTCCGCTTTCGATGATCACGTCGATCATCGCGCTTTCCGCGCTCGGCGAAACGATCAACATCATGACGCTCGGCGGGCTCGCGCTCGCGGTCGGGATTCTGGTCGACGACGCGACCGTCGCGATCGAAAACATCAGCCATCAGCTGGAGCAGGGCAAGAATCTCGAACAGGCGATTCTCGACGGCGCGCATCAGATCGCGATCCCCACGCTGGTGTCGACGCTGGCGATCTGTATCGTGTTCGTGCCGATGTTCCTGCTGACGGGCGTCGCGCATTATCTGTTCGTTCCGCTTGCCGAAGCCGTCGTCTTCGCGATGCTCGCGTCGTACTTCTTTTCGCGCACGCTCGTGCCGACCCTCGCGAAATACCTGCTGCGCAATCACCATCGCAAGGAAGACCTGCACGCGAGCGAAACGACGCGCAATCCGTTCATGCGCGTGCATCTCGCGTTCGAGCGCGGCTTCGCGAACCTGCGCGAGCGCTATCGCGTGTTTCTGGAAGCGCGCGTGGCGCGGCCGGGCATGTTCGTCGTCGCGTTTCTGGCGTGCTGCGGCGCATCGATGCTGCTGATGCCGTTTCTTGGCCGCGACTTCTTCCCGCAGGTCGACGCCGGCACGATCGCGCTCCACCTGCGCGCGAAAACCGGCATGCGGGTCGAGGAAACGGCGGTCGTCACGGATCGCGTCGATACACGGATCCGTCAGCTGATTCCGCCTGCCGAACTGCATTCGATCATCGACAATATCGGCCTGCCGGTGTCGGGTATCAACCTGTCGTACAGCAACACCGGCACGATCGGCTCGTCCGACGCCGACGTGCTCATCACGCTGAACGCCGATCATCATCCGACCGCGGATTACGTCCGCACCCTGCGCCGCACGCTCAGCGACGAATTTCCCGGCGTGCAGTTCGCGTTTCTGCCCGCGGATATCGTGAGCCAGACGCTCAATTTCGGCATGCCGTCGCCGATCGATATCCAGATCGTGGGACGCGACGTGCAGGGCAACCGTGCGTTCGCCGCACGCCTGCTCGACCGCCTGCGCACCGTGCCCGGTTTCGCCGACGCCCGCATCCAGCAGCCCTCCGACCTGCCGCGCATTTTCATCGACGTCGACCGCACGCGCGCGCAGCAGGCCGGCTTCACGCAGAAGGACGTGGCGAGCGACCTGCTGATCACGCTGTCGGGCAGCCAGCAGACGACGCCGACGTTCTGGCTCAATCCGAAGAACGGCGTCAGTTACAACGTGATCACGGAAGCGCCGCAATACACCGTCGACTCGCTCCAGGCGCTCGCGAATATTCCGCTCAACTCGAACGGCAAGAGCAACATCCTCGGCTCGCTTGCGTCGATGCACCGCGAAGCGGGCAACGCCGTCATCAACCACTACAACGCGCAAACGACGATCGACATCTACGGCACCGCCGACGGCCGCGATCTCGGCGGCGTCTCCGACGACATTTCGAAGACCATCGCCGACGCGAAAGCAGATTTGCCGCAGGGCTCGACGATCAAACTGCGCGGCCAGGTGCAGACGATGAACGATTCGTTCTCCGGCCTTTTCACGGGTCTCGTGTTCGCGATCGTGCTGGTGTATCTGCTGATCGTGGTGAACTTCCAGTCGTGGCTCGATCCGTTCATCATCATCACCGCGTTGCCGGGCGCGCTCGCGGGTATCGTCTGGATGCTGTTCCTCACGCACACCACGCTGTCGATTCCCGCGCTCACCGGCGCGATCATGTGTATCGGCATCGCGACGGCCAATTCAATTCTCGTGATCAGCTTCGCGCGCGAACAGCTGCTCGAACACGGCGACGCGGCGCGCGCCGCCATCGAAGCGGGCTTCACGCGATTCCGTCCGGTGCTGATGACCGCGCTCGCGATGGTGATCGGCATGGTGCCGATGGCGATCGGCCTCGGCGAAGGCGGCGAGCAGAACGCGCCGCTCGGCCGGGCAGTGATCGGTGGCCTCGCGGTCGGCACGCTCGCGACGCTGATTTTCGTGCCGGTGGTGTTCTCGCTGATCTATACCCGGCTCGCGACGCGACGTCTGCGCGCGTCCGAAAACGTGGTTCCAAAACATCCTGACGTGGGGCATTGATGGAAGGCAAAGTTCCGGAGCGTCGCGACGACGCGCACCTGAAGACTGAAGCGCCAGCGGCGCCGAAGCGCGCGCGCTGGCCCGTCGTGGTGGCGATCGTCGTCGTGCTGGTGCTTGCGGCGCAGGGCATCTGGTCGCGCCGCACCGCGCACGCCGCGCTCGAACGCGATGCGACTCACGCGAGCCAGACGAGCGTCGAAGTCGTGCATCCGCAAAAGTCGGATGCGGCGCTCGATCTCGTGTTGCCCGGCAACGTGCAGGCGTTTCTCGACACGCCGATCTACGCGCGCACGAACGGCTATCTGCGCAAGTGGTACGCCGACATCGGTGCGCACGTGAAGGCCGGCCAGCTGCTCGCCGAGATCGACACGCCGGAAGTCGACGACCAGTTGCGCGCGGCGCGCGCCGATCTCGCCAATGCACAGGCGAATTATGCACTGTCGAAGACGACCGCCGACCGCTGGAACGACATGCTGAAAAGCAACTCGGTCTCGAAGCAGGAAACCGACGAGAAGGTCGGCGACATGCTCGCGAAGAAAGCGACGCTCGACGCGGCGCGTTTCAACGTCGCGCGGCTCGAAAAGACGCAGTCGTTCCAGAAGGTCTTCGCGCCGTTCGACGGTATCGTGACCGCGCGTAACGTCGACGTCGGCGCGCTGATCGATGCGGGCAGCTCGGGCGGCCCGGCGAAAGAGCTGTTCCACGTCGCGCAGGCGGACCGGCTGCGGGTGTACGTCAACGTGCCGCAGTCATACGCGCAGCAGATCCATGCACAGCAGAACGCGTACCTCACGCTCACGGAAACGCCGGCGAAACACTATCCGGGCAAGGTCGCGCGCACGGCGGGGTCCGTCGATGCGACGCAGCGGACGATGCTCGTCGAAGTCGATGTCGACAACCGCGACGGCGATCTGCTGCCCGGCGCGTACGCGCAGGTGCACTTCGCGCTCGGCACGGGCGCCGCGCGCTTCACGCTGCCGGGCAACGCGTTCCTGTTCCGGCCGGACGGCGTGAAAGTCGCCACCGTGACGCCCGACAACCACGTCAAGCTGCTGACCGTTTCCCTCGGGACGGACTTCGGCACGCGCGTGGCCGTTGCATCGGGTTTGCACGGCGACGAGCAGGTGATCCTCAATCCGCAGGATTCAATCGTCAACGGCGCACCCGTGCGCATCGTCGAGCGGAAGAACGCGGGGGCGGCCAGTGGTGCGGGTGGCATGAGCGGCGCGAGCGGCGCCGCCGGCAGTTCCGCCACGACGACGGCCAGCGCGCAAGGCGCTTCGTCAGGACAGGCCGGGCAGTGAGCATGCGAGTTCATCGTTCATCTCACCGGTGCGGGCTGCGTCTTTCGCTGGTAGCGATTGCGGCGGCGTCGATGCTCGCGGGCTGCGCCATGGGTCCGGACTACGTCAAACCGACCGCGACCACCGCCGCGACGTACAAGGAACTCGAAGGCACCGGCTGGAAGCCCGCGCAACCCGCCGACCTCGGCACGCGCGGCGCGTGGTGGGAAGTCTACGGCGACCCGGCGCTGAACGCGCTCGAAGCGCGCGTCGCCACCGAAAACCAGGACGTGCAGGCCGCGCAGGCGCGCTTTCGCGCGGCCCGCGCGGCGGTCGCGCAGTTCCGCTCCAGCTTCTTTCCTTCCGTGACCGCGTCCGGCGACTATTCGCGCGCGCGTTCGTCGGCCAACGTGCTGCACAAGTCGACCGCCGGTCTCACGCTCAACGATTACCTCGTGCAGGCCGATGCATCGTGGGAACCTGACCTGTGGGGCCGCATCTCGCGCACCGTCGAGGGCGCGAAAGCCAGCGCGCAGGCCAGTGCCGCCGATGCGCAGTCGGCGCTTCTGTCGATGCAGGCCGAGCTCGCCACCGACTACTTCGAGCTGCGCGGCATCGATCAGGAACATCAGCTGCTCGACAACACGATCAAGGCGTATCGCGACGCGCTCGACCTGACACAGCATCGCCGGACGGGCGGCATCGCCACCGACGCCGATGTCGCGCAGGCTGAAACCCAGTTGCGGACCACCCAGGCGCAGGCGATCGATCTCGACGTGCAGCGCACGCAACTCGAACACGCGATCGCGATCCTGACGGGCCAGAGCCCGTCCACGTTCTCGCTGCCCGTCGCGCCGCTCGTCGCGGTGCCGGTCGTGGCGCCGGCAGGCGTGCCTTCGGCGCTGCTCGAACGCCGGCCCGACATCGCTTCCGCGGAACGCCAGATGGCCGCGACGAACGCGCAGATCGGCGTCGCGACCGCGGCGTTCTTTCCGGACCTGGTGCTGTCCGTCACCGGCGGCCTCGAAGCGACGAACATCAGTTCATGGCTGCTGGCGCCCTCGCGCTTCTGGGCGCTCGGGCCGACGCTCGCGGACACGCTGCTCGACTTCGGCGGACGCGCGGCCGTGAAGGCCGAGGCGCAGGCACACTACGACGAAAGCGTCGCGAACTACCGTCAGACCGTGCTCGGCGCGTTCGGCGACGTCGAGGACAATCTCGCCGCGCTGCGCGTGCTCGAACAGGAAGCGCTCGCGCAGAACGACGCCGTGACGGCCGCGGAGCGCGCGCTCGCGGTGATCTCGAACCGCTACAAGAACGGCGCGATCACCTATCTCGATGTCGTCGTCGCGCAGACCACGGCGCTGTCGAACGAACGCCAGTCGGTCGACATCGCGCGCCGCCGGATGGCCGCGAGCGTCGCGCTGATCAAGGCGCTCGGCGGCGGCTGGGACGCGTCGCAACTGCCCACCGACGAGCAGATCGTGCATCCCGATGCAACTCCCGGCGCACCGACCGGGGCGGTGTCCGGCGCGCCAGCAACGCGCGGATAGCGGCGCGTGGCGTTGGTGGCGTTGGCGTTGGCGTTGGCGTTGCGCCACGTTGCCTCGAACGCGGCGCGCGACGCCCGTTTCGCGCAGCAGCAGGAACGCCACCGATTGCCCGCGCCGGCCACCTCTCTTGCGTGACCGGCGTATCGTTGAGGTCTTTGCTTTTTCAGGAGACCGCTTCGTGAACGCTTCACCGAAACCAGACCGGCAGCCTGATCCGGCGGTTTCTTCAACTGCTTCGGGTCATGCGCCGGACGACGCTTCCGGCATTCCGTACCTGGAGCGCGGCACGCGCACCTACTGGCGTGCCAGTCTCGCGCTGCTGTTCGCCGGCTACGCGACGTTCTCGCTGCTCTATTGCGTGCAGCCGCTCCTGCCCGCGTTCTCGACGACGTTCGGCGTCAGCCCCGCGCAAAGCAGCTTCTCGCTCTCGCTCACGACCGCCACGCTCGCGTTCGCGATCTTCGTCGCGGGCTTCGTGTCGGAAGGCTGGAGCCGGCACCGTCTGATGACTGCTTCGCTCACGGCGTCGTCGCTGCTCACGCTTGCTGCTGCTTTCGCGCCGCAATGGCATCAGCTGCTCGTGCTGCGCGCGCTCGAAGGGCTCGCGCTTGGCGGCGTGCCCGCCGTCGCGATGGCGTATCTCGCCGAGGAAGTGCATCCCGATGGCCTCGGCCTCGCGATGGGGCTGTACGTGGGCGGCACGGCGATCGGCGGCATGGCCGGGCGCGTGATCACCGGCGTCGTCGCGAGCCTGTTCGGGTGGCGTGTTTCGATTGCGGTCATCGGCGTGCTCGGCCTGCTGGCGATGCTCGCGTTTCGCACGCTGTTGCCGCCTTCGCGCCATTTCGTGCCACGTCGCGGGCTCGGCTTTTCGCACCATCGCGCCGCGCTCATGAACCATTTCAGGACCACCGGACTGCCGGTCCTGTTCCTGATGGCGTTCGTGCTGATGGGCAGTTTCGTCACGCTGTACAACTACATCGGCTACCGGCTGCTCGCGCCGCCGTACCTGCTGAGTCAGGCCGAAATCGGCGCGATTTTCGTCGTCTATCTGACGGGCGTGGTCGCGTCGCCGTGGTCGGGACGGATGGCCGATACGTTCGGCCGGGCACGCGTGCTGATAGCAAGTCTCACGCTCATGCTGACCGGCGTCGCGCTGACGATGCTGCAACCGATCGCGGCGATCGCGGCCGGCATCGCGTGCCTGACGTTCGGCTTTTTCGCCGGGCACGCAGTGGCAAGCGGCTGGGTCGGCCGGATGGCGAAAACGGCGAAAGGCCAGGCCGCCGCGCTGTATCTGCTCGCGTATTACCTCGGATCGAGCATCGTGGGTTCGTACGGCGGGCACGTGTGGGCGAAGCATGGCTGGAACGGCGTGGTTTCGCTCGTCGCGCTGCTGTTGCTGTGCGGTATCGCGGGGGCGTGGTGGCTGCGCGCGCGCGAACGGAAAAGCCTGGCGTAAACCATGATTCGCAGCCCGGATCGAAAGGTCGTTGCAAGGCACCGCCACACTTTTTCGTGACCGCTTCAAACATGCACCGGATCGCGCCGGGTCCCGCCCGGCGCGGCTGCGGCTATGCGTAATGCGACGCTGCGGCGCCGCATCGGGGCGCTGTCCGTCAAACCGTCGCCTATACTCGAATTACGCGGCTGCTCCGCTTCCGTCGCAATCGCAGCGGGCCTCGCGCAGCAATATAAGGAGACGAGTATGACGACCTACTTCACGATCGGTGATTTCATTCTGGTCATTCCGATGGCGCTAGCCGGCGCGCTTTTTCTTGGCGCGTGCCCGTGTGCAACCGAGTTCAGACATAACGTGCTGCGCGTATTGGGCGCATTACTCGGGGTGGTCGTCGCGGTTCTGCTAGTCGAAGGACTACCCGCGCTGGTCTAGCTACCGGCCCGGTTGCGCAAAGCACCGGGCACGCGCCCGTGCATACGTGATGCCGCCGTGAAGCACACGTGAAAAAGCCGCCTCGCGGCGGCTTTCCGGATACGCGCGTGCGACCCGACACCAGAGCGACGCGACCGCTCAGACGTGCTGATCGGTCGACGGCTTTTCCCACAGGTTGATGCCGCCTTCGGTCGCGTAACGATCGATTTCGGCCAGTTCTTCCTTCGAAAACACCAGGTTCTTCAACGCACCGGCGTTCTCGCGCACCTGCTCCGGCTTGCTCGCGCCAATCAGCGCCGACGTCACGCGGCCGCCGCGCAGCGTCCATGCAAGCGCCATCTGCGCGAGGCTCTGGCCGCGGCGTTGCGCGATGTCGTTCAGCTTGCGCACGTGTTCGATGTTCTGCGCGCTCAGATGCTCCTGCTTGAGCGAACCGCCACCGGCCTTGTTCACGCGCGCATCCTGCGGCACGCCGTTCAGATACTTGCCGGTCAGCAGACCCTGGGCAAGCGGCGTGAACGCGATGCTGCCGGTGCCGATGTCCTCGAGCGTATCGAGCAGTTCGTGCTCGACCCAGCGGTTCAGCATGTTGTACGCCGGCTGGTGAATCAGCAGCGGCACCTTGTATTCGCTGAGCAGCTTCGCCATTTCGCGCGTTTTTGCCGGCGAATACGACGAAATGCCAATGTACAGCGCCTTGCCCTGCTGCACGGCGGTGGCGAGCGCGCCGGCGGTTTCCTCGAGCGGCGTGTCGGCGTCGAAACGATGCGAATAGAAAATGTCGACGTAATCGAGCCCCATGCGCTGCAGGCTCTGATCGAGACTCGCGAGCACGTACTTGCGCGAGCCGCCGCCCTGGCCGTACGGACCCGGCCACATGTCCCAGCCCGCCTTCGACGAGATCAGCAGTTCGTCGCGATACGGCCTGAAATCATCCTTGAAATGGCGCCCGAAATTCGTTTCCGCGCTGCCGTACGGCGGCCCGTAGTTGTTCGCCAGATCGAAGTGCGTGATGCCGAGATCGAACGCGGTGCGCAGGATGTCGCGTTGCGTCGAGAAAGGCGTCGTGTCGCCGAAGTTGTGCCACAGGCCGAGCGACAGCGCCGGCAGCTTGAGCCCCGACTTGCCGCAGACGCGGTATTGCATGTCCGAATAGCGTTCTGATGCTGCTTCGTAAGCCATCGCTGGAATTCCCTGGTAGAGGCTGAAAAGGCGCACCGTGACGTGCGCGATGCTGAACTGTGTATGTTAGCCAATTGGTGCGTCGAGTGCATCGCCCCAGATTGCGGGACGAACGATGGACGTCGCCACGTCGCTCACCTAAACTGCGGCCACCATGTTTAACGATGAGGGATTTTCATGACCAGAGCGATCTCGTTTGCATTGATCGTTGGCGGCGTGGTGCTGCTGTACTTCGGCGGCCAGTCGTTCCACTCGTTCAGCAACGACGTCTCGCGCGTCTTCACGGGCGCACCGACGAACAAGACGATCTTTCTGATCGCAGGTGGCGTGGTCGCGACACTTGCCGGGCTCACCGGTCTCATCGTGTCGGGCAGGCGCTAGATCCGCACGCGATGAGCGGTGGTTGAAACACCGCTCATCGTTCGTGGTTACCCGTGAGCGTCAGAACGCGACTTCGGGCATCGAAGCCGACCGCGATCCGGGCAACGGCACATTGCTCGCGCCGTGATACGTGAACACGAGCGAAAACTTCACGTCGTCGCTGATGTTTTTGCCGGCGGAATGCAGTGTGTTGCAGTGGAAGAACACGACGTCGCCGGCCTGCAGTTCCGGCGAGATCGCCGTCTGGATCAGCGCCTGGTTCTCGGGCAGATCGGAGCGGAAAAATTTCGCCTGATCGAAACGCTCCGACGTGAACGGCGCGGTGTGGGACAGCGGCACGAACCAGAGCGCGCCGTTGTCGACCGTTTCGGGTCCGAGTGCGACCCACACCGACACCAGGTCGTCCCGTTCGAACGACCAGTACCGCACGTCGCGGTGCCAGCCCGTCAGGCTGCCGTACGCCGGGTGCTTCGTCATCATGCAGTTGTGATGCGCGCGCGACAGGCGCGGCTCCTCGCCGAAATACAGTTCCATCCAGCCACGAATTTCCGGCGTGGTCGCCCATTCGCGAAAGAGCGGATCGCGCTGGTAAGCATCGAGCAGGCGCCGCACGGTGTGCCCGCCGGGCGCGTGCTTCGATTCGGGCGCGCCCGGATAGCGCAGATCGGCCTCGAATTCGAGCGGCGCGGCGGCTTCCTGCAACTGCCGCTGCGCCACCTGCTTCATCTGCGCGCAGCGCTCGGGCGAGAGCAGGCCGGGCACGACCACGAAGCCGCGTTCGCGCAGCGCCTGCACCTGTTCCTTTTTCGAATGAAGCGAAGGATGCGACTGTACTGACATGGAGACATTCCGGTTCGGCTGGCTAATACCGGATTGTAAAACGTACCCGATCCTGCTGCGCGCGCGATTGGGGCTGCGCGAACGGCTACCTTGACGCATCGCACGCGGGAGGGGCAGCGCCCGCACGTAAAACGGTCGTGGACGCGCGATTGCAGGTCATCGCCCAGGTTTGAAACAGCTTATGGCCCGTTTTTTTCGCACCTTCAAGGGGAAAAACCCGACTTCCTGGCGTCACGAATCGCGTGTAGCCTGCATGTATGTTGATTGCCAATCCCGCCTCCGCGGTGCGCGCGCGGCCTGCGACGGCTGCTGCTGCATCGATCCACGCGTTTTCCGGTTTCTCCATCGACCCCGCTGGCCTGTTTGGTGCTTCGTTCGACGCACCTGCCGGCGCTTGTCCGATGCCCTATTTTTTCTGACTGAAACCATGCACACGTTACCGAATACCGGTTTTACCCGCGCTGCGTTGAAGGCTGCGCGTCCCGCGCGCCGCCACGTCATGCGTGCTTTGCGCCATCATTCAGCGCGCACGCGCGCACTCGCCGAACAATGGCGCGACGCGAAGCCCGTCGACGGCATCCGCCGGTGGTTCCACTCGTTTTTCGCCGCGCTTCGCGTAAGCAGCGGTTCACATCGTTTCTCGCTGCGCACGCTGCTGCGCAAGCCGACCACACTGCGCACGCTGAATGCGCGTCCGGCTGCCGTGGTTCGAAGCACGAGCCGTCGCCCGCGTCGCGTGTCGGTCACGAGCACCGGCTGGTTTGCGTTTGCGACGCGCTAGGTCAAAGATCGTGGCGTTGAGGCGTTGAGCCCGGCTGGCGCAACGCGCAAACCGCCGCAGCACGATTTTCTGGCCCGGTGATAAAAAAACCCCGCACGGCGCAAGCCGGCGGGGTTTTTTATGCCAAACGGACGTCGCGTGCGGGCCGGATCAGGCCAGCGCTGCAACCGGTTCGGTGCCGGCCGCTTCCGCGAGCGCGAGCGCCTTGTCGGCCGCTTCCCACGAGAATTCCGGCTCTTCGCGGCCGAAGTGACCGTAAGCAGCGGTTTTCTCGTAGATCGGGCGCAGCAGGTCGAGCATCTGCACGATGCCCTTCGGACGCAGATCGAAGTGTTCCA